>NZ_JAXOQA010000052.1:0-13236 GCF_047307945.1 Commensalibacter sp. A3DC
GTATATTATGTTGTATTATACTAATAATAATATTTCAGGAACGAAAAAATAAAATAAAAATAAGAGATTACTTATGGTTAAACATGTAAAAGACGACAAACGCAAAGATTTAACAGATGAAAATGGATTTAAAACAAATCATTTTGTAAACTATATTTATTATCCTGTTAATTTGGCGAATAAAAGTAACGTCACCGAAGACCAAATAAGCACTTTTGATTCGATAGGATATTCCATACACAATAACAATCCCATCCTGAATACCGGTGATTGGTACGCCGTTAACTATAATGGAAAAACTATATATAGTAAGGGCGGATATAATCAGGGCGGTACAAATTCATACTTTAGCCTGTATACGGCTGATCACACAACCACTGATCCAAACTATGCCTATTCTGGCCCTGTAAACATTATCAACAGCAATTTGCATATCGAGAATGGCGCAGTAGTATCAGGACTCAATTATTTTTCCACTGACGGGAATCAATATACGCTTACCGTTGATCAAAATGGTAAATTGCAAAATTCCAATATTTTCAATCAAAATGTCTACATCAACAATGGTTTTTCCAGTAATAACAATTACTATAGCTGCCCCACCACAATGGCCGGCAACACTCAGTCAGACAACGATTCATTTACCAATGCCTATATCCTATCAGTGGGTAGCTGGACTTTAACGGGTATAGCCTCCCAACAGACCCCCTCATCAGGAAATTTTTTCTTTAGTAAGGGTGGAACAACAACAATCAATATAAAAGACTCTACCATAGTCACCAATCCCACTGTCACCGCCGATACGCAGGTTCCAGCCGACACGAGAAGTACGCAGATCAATGTTGATCAAGGAGCAAGATTCGGAAAACAGGATTTTTATTCCATAAATAACATTGATGAATATTTGAACAACATAATAATCAAAAATGACTATAAATCCATTATCGGTGACGGAAGTTTCAGTGATTATAACGTTGTATATGTCACCAACGAGACATTTACAGACGCCAATGGAGTGACACAAACAGCAACAACTTACCGGGATTCAAATAATAATGTACTCTATCGGGGAAACGGTCCTGTCAATATCTATAATGTCTCAAGAATAATTGTCAGAAAAGGCGCGGTACTGGATCATGCACAAATTTTTGGCGGAACAATTCCCAGTATCCTGGTTGAAAACGGAGGCATTCTTCAAAATTCCAATATTTTCGATAGCTACATCGGGATTCAGAATGGGGGGCAATCACTCAATAACACCTATTACTCACCCGAATTCTGGTACAGCAGAAATAATGTCACCAGCCGCATGGAAGGGATCTCCAAAAATGATAAATTCTATGAATCTGCACACTCTTACCAGAATCTTTTAGACATTAGTGATAATGCCAATGTCTATTTCGATCAAAATGGTTTTACCGTAAACGATCCCACTAAAAATCCATCCAAAAGCCAACGCTTTTCGGTTGTCAATGGATTTATGCAACTGCATATCGGTTATGGAGGGCAATTCATTGATCCAAGTATATCAAGCTACAATAGTTATTATCTTGATTATTTTGGCGGGGGGGAAAATAATGATCCAAACAGTTCGCCAAACTATAATTATCCGGGTGTGGATCCTGACCTATCTGCTGATACCAGTAAAAATCCATTGAAATTCGATAACAATGTCGATTTTGCAAATTATACCGTCCGTAACAATAACCCGATCCTGGATGGAACCATTCCATGGCATGCCGTTAAACTTGACAATGGTAAAACGGTCTATCAACGGGGAACCGGCACAAATGGCCCCTATTTCAGTTTACACGACAAGGATCACCTAACCAATGATCCCAATAAAGCCTATTCAGGTCCTGTTAATATCATAAATTCCGATTTTTACATTGAAAATGGGGCTGTTGTCTCTGGATTGAATTTCCTTGCCAGTGACAATTCCAGAACATTATACAATAATGGTGGAACACTGCAAGATTCCAATATTTTCAATCAAAACGTAATTTTTACTGGCAATAGTCATTCCAATAACAACACTTTTATTTCCTGCCCCGTCAACATAAGTGGAACTACCGTATCCGATGGGGATTCTTTCGTCAATTTTTCCTCTAAAACAGGATATTATGATTTAAAGGGAATCAGTTATACAAATAGAAGCTATCTTGATACCAAACATGACAACACCTTTCTATCCAGTGATAATGGATCTGCTGATGTAAACGTAAATGACAGAAGTATTGTCAGAAATCCCCATATACCGAATGTTCCATTGAACAACTCAAATAATACCATGACTATAAATGTGGTAAATACAGCACAATTTGAAACAAAGGGGGTGCCTACTGGTCCAGAACTTGATAAATACCTCGCCAGTACCGTTATTCAAAATGACAGCCTGAACATTATTGGCCCAAATAACGGTAGCAGTAACAATTGTGTCTATGTATACACAGAAAACGTTCTGGACCAAAATGGAAAACCTGTTTTGGATTCATCAGGTGTACCCCAAACAGTAAATGTCTATCGGGATAGTGCCGGACATGAAATCTACCGTGGTAATAAAAAAATTAATTTTTACAATGTATACAAGGTTATTGTCACCAAAGGTGCAGTTCTTGACGGCGCGCAAATTTTGGGAAACAATATCCCGAGACTCCTTGTCCAAAATGGCGGAACCATAAAAAATTCAAAATTTTATGATGGTTATGTAGGCATTGAACAAGGTGGACAGTCAATAAACAATACTTATTATTCACCGGAATTCTGGTATTCCGAATGGGACAATCTGGGCGACCATCGAATGGAAGGCACTTCACAGGACGACAAATTCTTTGAGAGTTCTGGAACCGTAAAAGGTCTCGTAAATATCGCAAATAATGAATGTCGATATATTGATGGCAATAATAATGTTGTTTATAATGACAAAAGCTATAACCCTCCAAACAATACACAATTTACCGTAGCCAGTGGTACAACCCAAATCCATGTCGCGGGTAACGGAAAACTAATTAATCCGACGATATCAAGTAATAGTAAATATATTTTGGATTACAGGGATAATGCTCAGGAAGAACCCTGTTACCTTTGTGGCACGATGATAGAGACAAGAGACGGATTGAAGGCCATAGAAAAGATCCGTGCCGGAGACATGGTTTATACATACGAAGGCTCCGCGAGGGTTCTCAAACCCGTGACCTGGGTCGGATCGGGTCACCACAGTGTCCGCA
The DNA here is from genome assembly GCF_047307945.1 of Commensalibacter sp. A3DC. Lineage (NCBI taxonomy): Bacteria > Pseudomonadati > Pseudomonadota > Alphaproteobacteria > Acetobacterales > Acetobacteraceae > Commensalibacter > Commensalibacter sp. A3DC. Next base: position 3,228 of record NZ_JAXOQA010000052.1, read on the forward strand.
GGAACAGACCCGATGATGTGGCGGGTTATGCAATCCATATCGTCAAAGACGCCCTGGCTGACAATATCCCATACAAGGATATGCGCATCACACCGGAACATTGTCTCTATATTGATGAAAAGTTCATCCCCGCCCGCATGCTGGTCAATCATCACTCCATCCGTTACGATTATTCAAAAACCGAATATACCTATTATCATCTCGAGCTGGAGGAACATGGCGTTATCAAGGCGGATGGCGTATTGTCCGAAAGCTACCTCAATACGGACAACCATAAAAATTTCCACAATCCTGAAAAGGTGGTTCAGTTAAGACAGGAGACAAAAGACTGGGCACAGGATGCCGCAGCCCCTCTGGAAACAAGCCGTGAGGCCGTTGAACCTGTCCATGCCCATTTGAAACAGAGGGCATTGCATCTGGGCATGAAGAACATGGTTGCGCCAGAAACAATCACCCACTCCACAAATCTTCATATCATTACTGACAGAGGCGAGGTTATCCATCCACAATGGCCGGTAACGGGAAATGGAAATTATGTCTTTGTTCTCCCCAGTCCCGTTCATCATGTCCATATCATTTCAAATAGCAGTCGCCCGTGCGATGCCATCGGTCCATTCGTTGATGACAGGCGCAATCTCGGCGTACTGATCGAAACCATCACCCTGTTTGACAACAGGGAGAACCACTATGTCAAAGCCCACCTGGAAACCAAGAAACTTGAAGGGTGGCATAATCAGGAAAACATACCCTGCCGCTGGACGGACGGCTATGCTCTCCTGCCCCTGGACCAGCATGTTCTGCAAAAGGGCCGGAAGATCCTTACCGTAAAGGTCATCGCCGCTGGACCGTATATCTCACAAAACCAGTTGGATCATAAAAAAATAATGTCATCATAATAAAAATTACAAATACCATTTTATATTACTTATAAGGCTGGATCAGATAAATTGATCCAGCTTTTTTATAAAACCCATTTGATTCTAGCAATTTTATTACTTAATCCATATCCCGACCAAGCCATCACTTCATAATGTCATTTTCCATACATTTATTGAAAAACAAAATTGGGTGAATCCCTATCTAACTATTTTTAATAGAAATCTAATATTTATTAAAAAATAATAAATGTATTCAAGATATTACATTTCAATTATCAAATTTAATTTACTAAATATATTAATAACATTATAATAATTAAATAGATTAAATAATAAATAGCATGCTCATGAAAGTATTACTTAAATAATAAATGTCACAAATACTTACTTTCTGACACGCTTATAATAAAAATTATATGAGAATCACTGATGACGAACCAAAAAAAAGATTACTTGCGTAAAGATAAAAAAGATGATGATACATTCAAAATAAATCATTCATTTGTCCATTCATATCAATATCCTCCATCCTATGGTGAAAAGAACAGTCAAGATTCTATTCAAACCTTCTCAAATAATCGCCTTACAAGAGAGAATGCGACTTCCAATCAATTAAAAAATGTCGAAAATACAGACCTGAACAGTTATATATTACAAAATAACAATCCGATCATTGATAGTGGCAATTGGTATGCCGTTAAATTAAGTGATGGCCGCACTGTCTACAAAATAAACTCAACCAACGGACAGTATTTCAGCCTATCAACAAATAATCATCTTACATCTGATCCATCACAAGCCTATTCAGGACCCATCAATTTTGTTGACAGCACTGTAACCATTACAAATGGTGCAACCATTTCAGGTTCAAATTTCCTTTTGATCAAAAACAGCCCCTCTAACAATTCAGCCATTACAATCAATACTGGTGGAACGCTCCAGGATTCAAATATATTCAATCAAAATGTTACGATGAATGGTGGCAGTTCAACCAACAACACTTTTATTTCCAGCCCTGTTATCATGAACGGTTCCTCCACTTCGGATAATGACTCATTCCTTAACCCAAATACTACAAGAAGCGGTTATAATCTGGGAGGTCAAAGTTTTAGTGGCAATAGTTACAAGAATCAACCCAACTCTTATTTTCAATCAAGTGATAATAATACTGCCAATCTTACCCTCAATAACAACAGTAAAGTAACAAATCCCAATATACCGGATCTTTACAGATACAACCCTTCATCAAACAGGCTGACCGTATCAGTCAGCAGAACCGCCCAATTTTCTCAAGAACAGATTACCGGGGATGATATTGAAAACTATGTAAAAAACTATAACATTTCCAACGATCATATCAATATCATCGGTACGGGTGGCACCACCTCAATTTATATCAGCTCTGAAATCGCTTCAGATCCTGCCGGTAATATGATTAGACAGAATGTCTATAAAAATGGAGCCGGAATTATCATTTACAGAGGTAATGATCCAGTAAATATTTTCAACATTAACAATATCTATATTCAAGATGGAGCGGTTGTAGACGGTGCTGAAATTTTTGCCAATAATAGTTGGCAGAACGTTTTTATACAAAAAGGTGGCACCCTAAAAAATTCAAAATTTTATGATGGTTATATAGGGATTGAACAAGGTGGAAAGTCAATAAACAATACTTATTTCTCGCCAGAATTTTCAAGTAATGGCCATTATATCGACGGTTTGTCTCAAAATGATACGATTTATGAAACATCCTGGTCAGCAAGTGGGAAATTAAATATCGCAAATAATAATAATATTTGCTTGAATGGAAACAACCCCCCTGTCTATAATCAGACTAACAACAACCCTCCACCCAATCAATCCATCTGGTTAACCAACGGATTGACTCGCGTAACTGTCGGGACTACAGGACAATTCATCAATCCAACAATAAACACTAATCACAACTATTCCATAGATTATGTGCCGGGACTGAACACTGATAATCCCCAACCCTGTTACCTTTGTGGCACGATGATAGAGACAAGAGACGGATTGAAGGCCATAGAAAAGATCCGTGCCGGAGACATGGTTTATACATACGAAGGCTCCGCGAGGGTTCTCAAACCCGTGACCTGGGTCGGATCGGGTCACCACAGTGTCCGCAGGAACAGGCCCGATGATGTGGCGGGTTATGCAATCCATATCGTCAAAGACGCCCTGGCTGACAATATCCCATACAAGGATATGCGCATCACGCCGGAACATTGTCTCTATATTGATGAAAAGTTCATCCCCGCCCGCATGCTGGTCAATCATCACTCCATCCGTTACGATTATTCAAAAACCGAATATACCTATTATCATCTCGAGCTGGAGAAACATGGCGTTATCAAGGCGGATGGCGTATTGTCCGAAAGCTACCTCAATACGGACAACCATAAAAATTTCCACAATCCTGAAAAGGTGGTTCAGTTAAGACAGGAGACAAAAGACTGGGCACAGGATGCCGCAGCCCCTCTGGAAACAAGCCGTGAGGCCGTTGAACCTGTCCATGCCCATTTGAAACAGAGGGCATTGCATCTGGGCATGAAGAACATGGTTGCGCCAGAAACAATCACCCACTCCACAAATCTTCATATCATTACTGACAGAGGCGAGGTTATCCATCCACAATGGCCGGTAACGGGAAATGGAAATTATGTCTTTGTTCTCCCCAGTCCCGTTCATCATGTCCATATCATTTCAAATAGCAGTCGCCCGTGCGATGCCATCGGTCCATTCGTTGATGACAGGCGCAATCTCGGCGTACTGATCGAAACCATCACCCTGTTTGACAACAGGGAGAACCACTATGTCAAAGCCCACCTGGAAACCAAGAAACTTGAAGGGTGGCATAATCAGGAAAACATACCCTGCCGCTGGACGGACGGCTATGCTCTCCTGCCCCTGGACCAGCATGTTCTGCAAAAGGGCCGGAAGATCCTTACCGTAAAGGTCATCGCCGCTGGACCGTATATCTCACAAAACCAGTTGGATCATAAAAATCAGTTGAGAAACTGAACAGCATACTTCAGATTATTACAGAATCAGGTTATCTAATACGTTTCAATACTGTATTTCATAACCTGATCTTACTATAAAATTTACCAGACATCTTTCTAGAATAATTCTTATCCTCGATTTCATCGAAAAATTATCATTATCTGCATTAATCAACATTTCAATTAAAATTTTATATACAAATGGTTATTGTTCCAATGATATTGATTGATAAATACCTCATATACCCAACATCAATTTGATATTCTGGATGGCCGCCCCTGATGCTCCTTTTCCAAGATTATCCAAACTTGCAGTCAATATTACCTGATCATTTCTATTATTCGAATGAACCCTCAGCTCCATACGATCGGTAAAGGCCAGCTGGTTTGCGGGAAGACGCGTCAAACCATCCTCAACAAAAACAATATTTTTTCGTTGAAAATAATGTTCCCTCAAACATGTTTTAAGCTGTTTGACCGTACCATTTAACAAATTAACATGCAAAGGTATCGAAACAATCATTCCCTGTGCAAAATTTCCTACGGATGGAACAAATACAGGTTCCTGCACCAGATCGCAATAATGACAAATTTCCGGTAAATGCTTATGATTCAAATCTAAAGCATATAATTCGAAAGGAGGTGCATTCTTTTCCCGTTCATAAACTGCAATCAACTTTTTCCCTCCTCCACTATAACCACTTACAGCATTAATGGTTAATGGATAGTCCACGGGAATTATACCCGCCTTTACCAAAGGATGAAGCAAAGCAATTGCTCCACTGGAATAACATCCAGGATTGGCAACCTTATCGGCTTTTGCAATTTTTCGTTCTTGCCCCGGATCCAATTCAGCAAATCCATAAACCCATTCCGGATCTGTTCGAAATGCTGTACTGGCATCCAAAATACGCGGTCTTTTACTTTCCATCATCTCAACAAGAGCAACAGCCTCACGTGAAGCCTCATCCGGAAGACATAAAACCGCCAAATCAACTGCCGCCATCATTTGAAGACGTTTATCAATATCATGACGATGCTCAATGGGGACCGAACATAATTCAATTGGCAAATCCGCCAAACGTTGTCGTATACCCAACCCCGTAGTTCCATATTCCCCATCAATAAAAATTTTAGGCATTTCTGTCATGATTGTCATTCCAAATAAATCGGTTTTTAATAATTAAACATATGCTTAAATAAAAAAGGCGAAGAAAAGCATAATGCCTTTCCTCGCCCCTGATTTCATAAAGCTGTAAGGCTTAACGTTTACTGAACTGGAAGGAACGGCGGGCTTTTGCCTTACCATACTTCTTACGTTCAACAACACGCGCATCACGTGTCAAGAAGCCTGCCGCTTTTAATGCGGCACGTAATTCAGGTTCATAGTTGCATAAAGCACGACTTAATCCATGACGAACCGCGCCAGCCTGTCCTGACAAACCTCCCCCTGTTACAGTGCAGTAAACATCAAACTCACCTTCACGATTGGTTACCTGAAAAGGTTGATTCAACAACATCTGCAAAACTGGACGAGCGAAATAACTTGTTACCGGACGTCCATTAACAATAATCTCGCCCTTACCGGGTTTTACCCATACACGTGCAATGGCATCCTTACGACGACCGGTTGCGTAGGCACGACCAAACTGATCACGCTTTGGTTCACGAACGATAACTTCCTGTTGTGCCAAAACAGTATCAACAACTGCCTCTTTCAGATCAGCCAAGCTGCCTGTACGTTCTTGAGTCTCTGACATATTCCTCAGGCTCCAACTTTTGTAGTTTTATTAACACTATTTTTTCGGTTCAACGCAGCTATATCGAGCTTAACCGGTTGTTGCGCTTCATGTGGATGAGCATCACTGGCGTAAACATATAAATGTTTCATCTGTTTACGCTGCAATGGACCACGGCTAATCATCCGTTCAACTGCCTTAATGACAAGATGTTCCGGATTTTTACCCGTCAAACGTTGTCTGATCGTACGTTCTTTGATCCCACCGGGATAACCTGTATGATAATAGAACATCTTCTGTTCTACTTTTTTACCTGTTAAGGCGACTTTATCAGCATTGATAACAATAATATTGTCACCACAATCGACATGGGGTGTATATTGTGGTTTATGCTTGCCACGAAGGCGATTAGCAACGATAGCAGCCAAACGTCCCAAAACGATGTCTTTCGCATCGATCAGAACCCAATTCTTGGTTACTTCCGCTGGTTTAAGCGAAATGGTTGTTTTCATTAACTCTAGATTCCGTTAATTGAGCAAAACTGTAATTTGACTTTTGTTTATTAACTCAAGTATGATTTTCGTCAAGTTTTTTTTTAATATTTACTAATTTTTATTTGTTTTTCAACGGCTTTAAATATGTGGTATTATAATACCACATTATTTTCTCTTCTCTTTAGACAAAAAACCAAATAAATTCTTATTGCTTACTACAATACTACAATGATCCAGCATTAATTAGACAAGCAATACAATAATGGAAAATTATTTCCGCTAAATTTTTCTGTATCTTAATCTTCTTGTTATAATGAATATTAATCAAAGTATTATAATAATTGGTACAACCAGTCCTAATTGATTTAATTGCCTGCAAATAAAAGGGATTAAATGCCAAATTTAAACCATGTTTTACGGAAAAATTTTATTGTCACAATAAATTGTCGGATGGGGCGAATGACGGGGATCGAACCCGCGACAACCGGTACCACAAACCGGCGCTCTACCAACTGAGCTACATCCGCCATTGTGTGATGAAATGTCTTTACTATAATTCCGTGTAATTCGTCAATTCATTTTCAAAAATTTTATTTAATTTTCTTTTATGCATAATAAATCAGGCTCTTACAAAAATATAAAGACCTGAATACTATGCAGAAATTCAAAATTTTAAAAGAATCAAATCAGAAATCTATACGTGCAGTCACCTTGAAATAACGTCCCGGTTGAGAGAAATATGCCTTCTGTAGACTGCGGGAGGATTGTCCAACCGGCAAAGAAGATGCATTATAATATTTTTTGTCAAACATATTATACATACCAAATTGAAACCGCAAGGGACGATAAAAAGAAGGTCTGTACCATCCGGTCAAATCAAAAACAACATAACCTGGCGTATTCCACTGTTTGGAAAGAACACCCGTGTTATTCAAAAATTTGGCATTGTCCCTGGCTATTGCAAAAGTACTTGATAAATCCGTTCCCCAATTATCTGTTTTATATCCAAACCCAATGATTCCCCGGAAAGGCGCTATTGAACTTAAAGCATAATTTATATCTGTATTACGTCCATGGGCATATGCAAAAGAGGCCCACGTATGCCAGTTGGGATCGAATTCCCAGTTCATACTGGCCTCTGTTCCATAAATACGAACACGAGACAGGTTATCATAGCCAAAACACATTTGTGTTCCGGTGCAAGGATTGATACCGATCATATCAATATAATTGCGATAGTAATTATCATAAAAGGCCATATTGAAGCCCCGTCTTGAATTGCCATATTTAAGTCCAACTTCCCAACCACGACCTGTTTCAGCCTTTAAATCGGGATTACCAGTGACCTGATACATGGGAGGCGTTCCATAACTTAAATACTCTTCATTTGCACTGGGTGCACGATAGGATTGTGAATATTGTGCATAAGCAACCAATTGATGAATAATCCGGGCTTCGACCAAAATCTTTGGAGAGTAACGAGAGCCACTGGCCCCTTTGGGTAATCCATTGTAAATTGGATTGTTTTGATATTTCGAAGTGTTATGCGGATCCCGTTTAAAATAATCAAACCTTACACCTGATGTGATATGCAGCCACTCATTTTTTCCAATGCCAATACGATCTTGTAAAATGGCCCCCAAATCAGTCCCGTGCACATTTGGCATATCCGAAAAATTATTATGCAGGAATGGATTCTTGGTGGCATTCCATCCTGATTGATACTGACTTGTATCTGTTAGATAAGCTTCACCCCCATATGTAATTGCATGATGTATCGAGCCTGTAAACACGTTCATTGTTGCATGTCCAACCACTCCATAAGATTGAACATCCATGTCCAGTTTCTGCCACGAATCACGCTTCGGCATTAAATCATAACGATCTGAGATATTCGTTATAACATTATTATCCTGCCAATAGGCAATAAACTGCCCTTCGCCAAATAAATCCTTGGCTGGGTTCTTTGCCTTGTAATCATAATGGACAGAAAAACGGGAGCGTTGATTTTCACTTTGTGTACGATAAAATTCCTCTTTTACCCGTTGGGAAGTCAATGTATGTTCATCAACATTGCGATCGACCCATTCTCCTGTAATTCCTAGCCGATGACCGCCTGAAAAATAATGGATGACCTTTCCAACAAAACTTCCCTGATCGTAAGAGGCAGGATTATGTTTTGTACGTGTATTTCCATACCCACCAGTATGTCCCATATTTCCAGTTTCACTACCATTGGAATAGCCTCCTTCCAGTAAAAATAGTGTATTTTTGTAACGTGCGGCAAAAATCTGGTTTAACAAAGCGCTTGCACTGACGCCATCATAGGTAGTTTTTGTAATCCCGCCAAATTTTTGTCCTGATTTTAGAATATCCTCTGGATTAAAAGTTCGTAAGGCAACCACTCCACCCAAAGAACCTGTTCCAAAAAAGCTGGAATCTGCACTTTTAATAACATCCATTCCACCCAAAGAATTAAAATCAAAGGTTGATAAACCACCCTGTTGAGTCGTAAATGCACTTGCAAATGCACCATCATTTGCCCACATCATACGAATACCATCAATCGTTGTTAATAAACGACTTTGATCAAGACCCCGCATATTAATACTATAATTATTTGAATTATAGTTAATTGCCGCATCCACACGACGCGAATAATCCTCCAAACTATCGATCTGTTTATCCCTGAAAGTTTTAAAGATTGTTGTTGTCGTCAAAACTTTTGATTTTCCTTGGGAGCTATAATCTTTATCGGGATCAATTTTTGTATAAGACAATATCGGGTCTGATTTTCCCTTGATTTGGATCGGAGAAAGCTTTAGCGAAGTTCCTTTAATATTGTTTTTCTGGTTAAATTTATCCGATCTTTTTTGTTCATCTCTCTGTTGCGTTTTGAGGTCCGGCAATAAATCCTGATTAATGGGATTAGAAGATTGCCCCCAGGCTGATATATTAGTCAAACCTAAAAAACCGGACATTACAAACCATGGAAATTTATATGAAAATGGAAAAAAAAAATGTTTTTTTTGAATAGTCTGCATGGAATTCATCAATCGTTATTGTGAATGATTATTAATAACTTTTTGATGACACAACTGAATTTTAATGTCAATGAATTAATAATGATTCTTAATATCAATTGATATTGATAATTACTATTAATTGGTATATGTCTAAAAATTATGGTGCTAATAAATTTAGCCAACTTAACTGATTAATTTTCATGCAATAATGGAAACACAACCATGACAGACTCAGGAACCCTTACTTTAACAGAAGCTTTACGTCAACAAACACGGGAAACTCACGAAAAATTGGATCATTATCTTACCAATCTTGGATTATTCAACAACATTGAACTCTACAAGAAATTTCTCTCACTTCAATATTATATTCATCGTGATGCCAACAGTTATTATCATGACCAAACGTTAACAGCCATTATCCCCGATCTCATCAATCGCAACCGCTTTGAAAAAGTGAAAGAGGATTTGAAAGATTTAAAAATTGATATCCCTTCCACTACCTTTACTTCACCAAACACAACGAATGCTTCTGAGGCGGTAGGTTTTCTTTATGTTGTCGAAGGATCTAAACTTGGGGCAAATACGCTTTTGAAACGCGTGGAAAAAATTGGTTTATCTGAAAATTATGGGGCACGACATATGGCACCAGATCAAGATGGAAGAGGCGCATCCTGGAAAATATTTCAAAATTCAATTAACCAGGCAAAATTGGATATTCATACCACCATTAAAAGTGCCACCACCGCATTTAGCCAAATCCTTGCCTATGCTAAATTTGTAACGACATAACTTTAATTACATAAAACCGGTTATTTATTAAATAACCAGTTTTAAATACAAATA
>NZ_JAXOQA010000053.1:0-12718 GCF_047307945.1 Commensalibacter sp. A3DC
AGGAATGGGAACCCGTATGAAATCTTCAAAACCGAAGGCAATGCACCCCATTGCAGGGCTTCCAATGATACGTTTATTATTAAATCAGGTCGAAAAGGTTTTTGATCGAATTATTGTGGTTCTCGGTCCGCATATGGAGACTCTTGCCGATTTTGTAAAACCGCATCAGGTTGTAATCCAGAAGCACAGATTGGGAACCGCCCATGCTGCATTGCAGGCAGAGGCCTATTTTGGAAAGGGTATTGTCACTGTTCTAAATGCTGACAATCCCCTGATACGGGAAAATACATTACAGCGACTTATTGATGAGAAAAAAAAACCAAAAACTGATTTGGTTTTATTAGCTATGGAATGTAATGATCCCAAGGCTTATGGACGTGTGATTGAAAATAATGGTCATGTAATAAAGATTGTGGAAACACTTGATGCCTCTGACGCAGAAAAAAAAATAAAATTGTGCAATTCTGGGGTAATATGTGCGGACGCACTGTATTTTTCCAAATGGCTGAAAGAAATTGAAAATCATAATGCAAAAAAAGAATATTATATTATAGATATTGTTTCTTTAGCAGTTAGGGAACATAAGGTGGTAAAGGCTCTAAGGGCTTCAGAAACGGAACTTGCAGGGATTAATTCGCAATCTGAATTGGCTTTTGCTGAATCCATAATTCAAAAAAGATTGAGAAAACAGGCGATGGATAACGGGGTGACAATGATTTCACCGGAAACTGTTTTTATGTCTTATGATACCAAGATTGAAAATGATGTAATTCTTCATCCCAATATTGTTTTTGGCAAAAATGTGGTCATTCGTTCAGGGGTTGAAATCAAATCATTCAGTCATCTTGAAGGCTGCGAAATTAAACAAAATGCCATAATTGGTCCATATGCTCGTATCAGACCTGATACGGTGGTGGGTCAGGATGCGCATGTCGGTAATTTTGTGGAATTGAAAGCTACAGCTTTAGGTGACGGGGCGAAAGCAAATCATCTTTCCTATCTTGGTGACAGCATTGTTGGTAAAAAGACAAATATTGGTGCAGGAACGATAACCTGTAATTATGATGGATCGAGAAAACATAAGACGGTCATTGGAGATGAGGTATTTGTAGGTTCTGATGCCATTCTTGTTGCTCCTGTAGAAATTGGTAATAAAAGTTTAATTGCGGCAGGAAGCGTGATAACGGATGATGTTCCTGATAATGCCAAAGCATTTGGTAGGGCCAGGCAGGTAAATAAAAATAGCAAGGTTACATTAAAAAACTGATATTAAAGGGAAGTTTATGTGTGGGATTGTTGGAATACTAGGGAACCAATCTGTTACTCCTCTGATTATGGAAGCTTTGCGTCGTCTTGAATATCGGGGATATGATTCTGCAGGGATTGCAATATTGGATCATGGCCTGTTAAATCGTCGTAGAGCTCCTGGAAAACTTGATAATTTATCGAAATTACTTCTGTCTTCCCCAATAAGCGGCAATCTGGGCATTGGTCATACGAGATGGGCAACACATGGAGCTCCCACGGAAAACAACGCGCATCCTCACATGACGGATCGTGTGGCTGTTGTTCATAATGGAATTATTGAAAATCATGTTGCATTAAGAAAAGAGTTGACAGAGCTAGGACAAGTGTTCAAAAGTGAAACGGATAGTGAAACAATTGTGCAGCTTGTCGATTATTATCTGAAACAGGGATGTGCACCCCAAGAAGCTGCCTTCAAGGCTTTGAAAAGGCTTGAGGGAGCTTATGCCATTGCGATGATTTTTTCCTGTGATGATAATCTTATAATCGGGGCTAGACATGGTGCCCCACTGGTTGTCGGATATGGTGATCATGAAATGTTTGTGGGGTCTGACAGTCTGGCAATCGCACCTCTTACCACAAAAGTTGCCTATATGCCGGATGGCGTATGGACTGTTTTGACACGAGAAGGTGCTGAATTTTTTGATATGGAAGGTGGAAAAGTTGAATGTCCAATTCAAAAAACGGCGTTGATGTCAGGGGTTGTCGGTAAAAATGGTTACCGTCATTATATGGAGAAAGAACTTCATGAGCATCCAATTGTCATAGGGCAGACTTTAAGGCGGTTTGTCGATCCATCATCCCATAAAATAATATTGCCTCATATGCCATTCGATTTATCAACGTTGAAAAGGGGTATAATTACGGCATGTGGATCAGCATTTTATGCTGGTCTTATTGGACGTTATTGGTTGGAGGAATATGCCAGATTGCCCATTGATATAGATGTTGCAAGTGAAATGCGCTATCGCAATCCTCCTGTTGAAAGTCAAGGGATGGGATTGGTCATATCGCAATCAGGAGAAACGGCCGATACCTTGGCAGCCTTGAGAAATTTAAAAAATGAACATCAAAAAATAGTTTCTATTTTAAATAATGAATTCAGTACTATAGCCAGAGAAAGTGATGTTGTTCTCGGTACGGATGCTGGTGTGGAAATTGCTGTCGCCTCTACAAAAGCGTTTACAGCCCAATTGACAGTATTATCATGTCTTACCCTTGTTATTGCTCGTGAGAAAAATAAGATTACCCCTGAAAATAAAAAAGTATGTTTGACTGCATTGATGGATCTCCCCAGTCGTGTTGCTGAAGTTTTGCAAATGAAAGATAAAATTCAGGAAATTGCCCATAAAATTGCCGATGCTCAAAGTGTGATTTATCTGGGAAGAGGGATAATGTATCCTGTTGCAATGGAGGGAGCGTTAAAACTGAAAGAAATCTCGTATATTCATGCTGATGCCTATGCCGCAGGTGAAATGAAACATGGCCCGATTGCCCTGATTGATCAAACGGTTCCGGTCATTGCGGTTGTGCCTTCCGGTTTTTTATTTGAAAAAACACTTTCAAATTTACAGGAAGCAAAAGCAAGGGGTGGACATATTATTGCTTTCACTGATGCAAAGGGTGCAGAGGCATTGTCAACCATTGCAGAACAGATTATTGTTTTGCCTACAGTTCATGCTTTTGTAGCGCCAATCCTTTATACGGTACCCGTTCAGATGCTTGCTTATGAAGCTGCCATTTTAAAAGGCACGGATGTTGATCAACCCAGAAATCTTGCAAAATCCGTAACTGTTGAATAATTAAGATCAATAACAGATAGATTAAGTTATATGTTCCTAAAATTATTAAATATCATTTATTTTGGGAGCATATAAAATACATATTTCAATACAAAATCACTGCGTAATCGTAACTGATATATTTTTCATATTTTCCAATTTTCCTGTGAGGGAGAGTTAAATAATAATTTTGAAATTTTTTTTTATCCGATTTATAAAGCGTTAATCATACTCAATCATAAAAAAGTAAAGCTTTAATGAAAAATAATCAAATTTTAGATAAAATGCCCAAATGGCGTTCAAGTGATACAATTTGGATGTTGAGTCTTTATGGAACGGCGATCGGTGCAGGAGTACTTTTTTTACCGATTAACGCTGCGGCTGGTGGATTAATTCCTTTACTTTTATTGACTATTCTTGCCTTTCCAATGACATTTTATGCACATCAGGCTTTATGTAGGTTCGTATTGTCGGGATCCGAAAATGATTATGGTGATATTACCGTTGTCGTTGAAGAAAAATTTGGAAAAAAAATTGGGTATTTAATCACATTATTTTATTTTTTTGCAATATTTCCTATTTTATTGGTTTATGGTGTAAGTCTTGTTAATACTGTTCAAAGTTTCATGCAACATCAACTTGGTTTGACACCACCGCCCAGAGCGTTGACTTCGTTTTTTTTAATCAGTTTTTTGATAATGATCGTTCAGTGTGGTGAAAATCTTATAGTCAAAATAATGTCGACCCTGGTCTATCCATTTGTTGCAATTTTAATATTGATTTCTTTATTTCTTATTCCGCATTGGAACCTGAATCTTTTCAGGGATATAAGTTTATCTGGAGCATCACGGGAGGGAGGCAATGGAATGTTTCTAACATTATGGTTGACTATACCTGTTGCGGTTTTTGCATTTAATCACTCACCGATTATTTCTTCCCTAGCTGTTACGAAAAGCAAAGAGTATGGTAGATGGGTTGAACCAAAATGTTCACAGATTATTAAATACAGTAATTTAATGATGGTAATTACCGTATTATTTTTTGTATTTAGTTGTGCTTTATGTCTGAGCCCTGCCAATTTAATTGAAGCGAAAAAGGCAAATATCACCATTCTTTCCTATTTAGCTAACCACTTCCATACCCCTTTTTTAAAATTTATAGCGCCAATCGTTGCTTTTGTAGCAATTTGCAAATCCTTTCTTGGCCATTATCTTGGGGCGAAGGAAGGATTTAATGGAATTTTGGAAAAATCATTATATCATTTTTTTGGGAAAAACATTTCCCGTAAAACTTTGGATCGATGTGCGTTATTTTTTGTATATGTAGTTACATGGTTTGTTTCAAGCAATAATCCCAGTATTTTAGGTATGATTGAATCCATTGGTGGACCAGTTCTTGCAGTTATTTTATTTATTCTTCCTATGGTTGCCATTCACAAATTACCTGAATTGGCAAAATTTAAAGGAAAATCAAGCAATATTTTTATAACCATAATGGGATGTATAGCTATATCAGCCGTTATTTACCAATTTTTTATTTGAACGGATTTCATCAAAGCGATCTATTATAAAATGCTGATTATTAAAAATCTATCTGCCAATTTTTCTTAAGGGTTGACCTTCCATTAAATTTTCTTCGATTTGCTCCAGACTAATATTTGACGTTTCAGGTACAAATGCGAAAATGAAAACGATAAAAATCAGATTTAGGCAGGCATATAACAAAATGGTATGTGAAGCACCGAATGTATTGATCAATGTCAAGAAAGTGAATCCCACCCAAAAATTTGCCAACCAATTTACCACTGTTGAAACAGCAATACCAAAATCACGTCCTTGCAAAGGTTGTATTTCGGAACATATCGTCCAGATTAAAGGCCCTGCAGACATGGCAAAACCGATAATAAACATTAATAGCATTGTAACACAGCAATATTGAAGATAAGGATTTGTTTGGATATTATTATCTAAAAGAAAACTGACAGACCCTAATCCAATCGCCATCATTGTAAAACCGATATACAATATTGGTTTTCGACCCGATTTATCACATATTCCGATGGCAAGAAAGGTTGCGAAAACATTTACCAGACCAACTAAGGCTGTAAACCATAACCGTGC
Organism: Commensalibacter sp. A3DC; assembly: GCF_047307945.1. Lineage (NCBI taxonomy): Bacteria > Pseudomonadati > Pseudomonadota > Alphaproteobacteria > Acetobacterales > Acetobacteraceae > Commensalibacter > Commensalibacter sp. A3DC. Next base: position 5,207 of record NZ_JAXOQA010000053.1, read on the forward strand.
ATGACCGTGATATCCCATATTGGCAAATATGCGAGGGGCATAATACATAATAACGTTCATGCCTGTAAATTGCTGTATAATTTGTAAACAAATACCTAATAGAACAGAACGTTTGAAATTTGAGTTATAGAGAAATAAATAAAAACCTTTTTGGGAATTTTCCAGTTGCATTTCAATATTTTTAATTTCTATCTTTATTAGGGTATTATCGTTATTTCTAATAGAGGATAAAACATTATAGGCTTCTTTTCTTCGACGATGCATTAATAACCATCGTGGGCTATTTGGTAAGATTAGAAGACCCAGTAAAAATATGGTTGCGGGAACGGCCAAAATTCCCAGCATCCATCGCCATGCTCCATAATATCCGAATATAGTGTCGGAAATGAATGCCATGAATATTCCTACTGTAATCATTAATTGATAGGTTGATATCATTGCCCCCCTTTTTTCTTCCGGTGCAATTTCAGCCAGATACAATGGGGCAGTCATACTGGCGATACCGATTGCAAATCCAAGAACAAATCGCCACATGATGAGGTCAGAAACACTATTGGACAGGGAACAACCTATCGAAGCGGCGATAAAAAAGGTTGCACTTACGATCAAACAGCGATTTCGTCCAAATTTTGCTGATGCCCAACCGCATATTAAAGCACCAAAAGCGGCTCCAAACATCATGATACTAACTATTTTTTCAATATCATGGTCATTTGCTGAAAATTCAATTTTAATAAAATCATTTGCGCCAGCCATAACACCAATATCCAGGCCAAATAAAAGTCCGGCCAATGAAGCAAATAGATCAATTATAAAAAGGTTGTTAGGAGAAAAAAAATTTTTTTTGTTTTTTTTAAAGGAAAGATCCGAAAGTTTCATTTTTCCTCCCGAAAAATTTATTTGTTCCTTCTTTATTTAAAAACTTGTTTGACAATCATCACAATTCACATAAATGTGAATGTGATTTATTTAATACATCAATACAACAAAACCTATTATGCCTAATGCACAACAATAATATCCAAATGGTGTTAGAGCCCATTTCTCATTATTTTTGAAATATTTCATAAGAAATGCCGTGCTTAGAAGTGCTGTAATACATCCGATGATTGTCGCAATACCCATATGTAAAATATTGTCAAAAGGAATTTGCTGTTTGTAGATTTTCCAGCTTTGATGAGCAGAAGCCGCCAAAATTACCGGAAGAGCCATTAGAAAGGAAAATCTTGCAGAATTTTCATGAGATAAATTTCGAATCAATCCAGACACAATGGTTGACCCCGAACGTGATATCCCGGGAAAGAAAGCCAGACATTGAAATAATCCAATAAATAAAGCATCTTTGACTTTTAAGTCAGCTATTGCAATCGTTTTGTCTACCGATACATTTTTTCTGAGTTTATCAACTATAAAAAGCATTATTCCGTTACATACCAAGAAAATTGACACAATATCGGGTGTCGAAAAAAGGTTTCTAACTAATTTTTCAAAAAAGGCACCGATGAATATTGCGGGTAAGGTGGCAACAATAAGCAGAGAAAAAATATAAAGACTTTGACGTTGTATTTCTTTTCCATCCTTTCCTAATGCACCCTTGAAAAGGGCACTCCAATCTTTCCAGAAAAATATTAGAAGAGCGAAAGCGGTGCCGAAATGAAGCATCACCATAAATGGCAAAAACGTTGGATCTTGAGCGTGAATTTGCCATCCTAGCAGAGCGGGGATTAAAACGGCATGACCAAGACTGCTGACAGGAAAAAGCTCCGTTGCACCTTGTAGAATGGCAATAAAAATGGTCTGAAGAAAAGACATGAAGTAACCTTTTTTCGATATTATAAATCGTTTAATATATTTTATCAGGCATTTTAAAAAATTAAATCATATAGTTATTGATCAATAAGTATTATTAGAAAATAATAATTCAGAGATTTAAGGGATCATGACAATTTCAAACATTGAAAATTAATAGTGTATTTTGACGTTTTATTTTATTTTTTAAAATTATATTATTTATTGATGTTAGGTTGGAATGATAAAGGGTAGATGTTAATGATTAAACAAAGAAATGTTAGTGCATATATGGCTAGCACTTTTGTTTTGATAATTGCTATCGGATTTTATGCATATTCTAGACTTGTATTATTTGGAACCGGAGAGGATCGATATACTATTGAAGCTCAATTTTTTTCTTCCAATACGGTTAATCCTGGTGGAAAGGTTATTTTATCTGGTATTCCAGTTGGGGTTATAAAATCCATCAATCTTAATAAAAAGACATTCATGTCCGAAATTAAAATGGATATTAATAAAAACATTCATTTGCCCACTGATAGTCAGTTTGTCATTTCATCAATCAGTATGACGGATGATGGTGTTATAATCATTAAACCAGGAAAAAACAGAGATTTTATCAAGGCTGGAAATAAAATCAGTAATACAGTGCCTTATGTTAGTCTGGAACAGCAAATCAGTAATTATATTTTCGGAAGTATGAGTGTCGCATCACAATAATAATGAATTGAATATTATTACTTGCAATGCGACGAATTTTCAATTTATTTCTTGAGTTGATTCAATAAATCAAAATCTGTTCTTTCATATGTCAAAGGAGTGATTGAAATTGATTTATTATTGATGGCTTGTGTTTCCGTTCCTATTTTATCTTCCTTGATTGGTCTGTCAAAATTAAGCCAGAAATATTCGTTTTGTCGTAAATCTTTTCTTTTAACTGGAACAATATTCTCAATATATCCCAATCCTTGTGTCGTGTATTCTATTGTATTCACTTCATCATATTGGCAATCGGGAAAATTGATGTTGATACACCCATTTTTTAAATTCTTTTTATGTTCTAAAATTTGTTCTATAATTTTTGCGCCGAAATACTCCGCTGTATTCCATTGAACAGGATACCCATCTCTGAAATTCTGACTAAGAGCAATTGAAGGTATTCCCAATAAGGCACCTGTCATTGCTGCGCCAACAGTACCTGAAAATATGGTTTCAATACCAAGATTGCTTCCCCGATTCACGCCAGATAAAACCAGATCAGGACGTTGGGGTAAAATTTCTTGAATCCCCATTACTACACAATCACCCGGTGTACCGGATATTGCAAAATGATTATTTGATTTTTCCATTATGCGTAAAGGGTGATGAATACTTATAGATTGAGCAGTCCCGCTTTGATCCCGCTCTGGAGCAATAACCCAGATTGTCTTGGCAATTTTCGATGCTATGTTTTCCAGAATTTTTAAGCCAGGTGCATCAATGCCATCATCATTTGTTAAAAGAACATTATTTAATAGTTGAAAATTCATTTTTAATCCGATTATTATCTATTCAATTTGAATGAAATATTAACGGTAAAGGGTAAATTATTTTATGGGTAAAAACCATACCCATAAAATGAATAGATCAAATTACAGTCTGACACCGACATTGAAAAGTGCAATCCATCCTTCTGGAGGAAGACCCGCCGTTGTGAGTGCGTGTGTAAGGGAGGCGTTCCAGAATATATTGCCTGAGGATTTGCGAATACCGAAACCTGCACCGGCAAGGTTGCCTCCTTTTTCTGTTTTTGGCATATCGCTGTATGTAAATACACCCCGTGTCATTCCGACATCGAGAATACCGTAGAGTTCGGTATTTTTAATCAGGGCGTTGCAGAAGAATTGATATCCGCCACAATCCATATTTTTTGTGGGAATGAACCATGAGAGATCATTACGCATGTAAATTCCTGCATTTCCGATCATGGTTTGTTGCATAAAACCTCTGACCGTATAGGGTCCGCCAATTTGCATTTGCTCATTCGCATATTGGTTTTTAGTGCTATATTCCCCGTGGATGGAAGTATGCCACATAAAATTATCGACGATAGGTTGATATCCATCGATATCCAAACTTGGCTTTACATATTGCGTATGGGGATTATATCGACCTGAGTTATCGATCCAGGACTTTCCTCCCATTGCCCCCCCCAAACCGATTTTCATTCCGACACTGACATACCATGTTCCACCCCAAAGATGCATTGACTCACTGGCATTAAGATTCAGGAAGGAGAGTTTTGCACTTTGCGTGTTCATTTTGGAATGATTGAGATAACTGTCAAAGGATTTCAGCTCATAGGTAGCTTGTAATGTTGTAACACCGATGGAATTACGAGCGACAACTCTCGAGGCACCGATATGGAAATCTTTTTGGGTCGTATCGTATCGTCCTTGTCCTGGCCAGTTGAAATGTAGACGATAGAAATCGTCATAGCGATACCATCCTCCGAAGAATGTCCATGGTCCCAGAGGGATTGAGCCTTCAGCGGTAAAAAAGGAATTGTGTCCATCTCCCTGACGTGAATTGAGTGAATGATCATATTCTACAGTCCACATATCCAATAATCCGAAAAGGTCTTCGGCAGTAACCATGGTTCGTCCGATAGTTCTTCCCGAATAGCTTTGTCCATTATTGTCAACTGTCAGCTGACCATGAAGAATACCTGGATCATGGGCATTGATTTTAACCACTGATGTGCCCGGTTTTTGCCCTGGTGTAATTTTCATTGTGGCAGCCCAGTCAGGCAGACGGTTCATCTGATCCATTCCCTGTTCCAGATCCCGCAGGTTTAGAATTCCGCCCTTAACCCATGGAAAAGCCATGGTTTCATGGTTTTTTGCAGACACTCCCTCGAATTGGAAGTCTGAAATTTTTCCATCCACCACAACGATATGCAATTGACCTGACTTGAGATCTTGTTGAGGCAGATAGGCCCTAGTTGTTACAAATCCATGATCAATATAGGCCTTGTTGAGCTTGTTTAGGACAGTATTCATATCATCAAGGGACATGCATTTGTTTTGCCATGGTCTGGTGATATGGTTGACTGGCAGTTGTGAGAGGTTTTGTGTGTTAACGACGATGATGGAATTGATATGCACACATGCCCTACCATGCAATGCAGGGGCCTGATCCTGGTTTACCTGTACATTGCTGGAGGGTGGAGGTAGGGTCTCCATTAAATGTTGTCGTTCTTTATGTTGCAGATATTGTTGATATTGATTAAGATTTTGAGCAAATCCCTGTATGTTTATAAAAAAAATACAGGGAACGACGATTAAGAATAATCGTAGATATACAGCCTTAAAATTCATTTATCTTGTATCTGGACGGAATTACGGATTTTTCTTGTTAACCATCTCATCCATTGTTTTAAGAATGGAAGGAACATTATCAATATTAAAATTAATGGTTAATGTTGTTCCGTTGACGCGATGAATGACCAGATGGGCAAGTTTGTTTTTAGTCAATAGCTGTTGAAGGTCATTATCAATAACTTTGGTTGCGATACATCCGTTTGTCGTACAGGCAGCCCAAGGCAATTCGACAGGTTTTGCACGATCGAAAGTTAAATTGGCTGGACTTTGTAAAGAGAATCCAAGGGGAACAACCACTGTAAATTGAAAGGGTACAGGTTTTGACAAATCGTTACTTTGCTTAACTTTTTCCAACAAAAGAGAAGCGATAGGGCTTTGGCTGTTGTTAGGCCCTTTGGTTAATAGATTTTGTTGAGCGATACATCCCTGGGACACGGTTTTATTGTTCTGTTCCGCAGCGTTTGGATAGGCACAATGAATATCCCAGCTGCCTATTCTTTGATTTACGGTAATGGGAGAAATTGCAGAACTATTTTTACTATCAGATGCTTGTTTACTTGTTCTTTCTGCAGCGAATCCATGAGTGGAATTTAATAAAGCGATTGTAAGAGCGCTTAATAAAAGCAATTTTTTCATAAAAAACCCTAACCTTAAAAATATTGACCACTATTCCCATAATTATTTATGGAAAATTGGTTTAAATAAAAAATAATAAACACTGAGTTATATTAAAAAAATAAAATTTTCATGGTTATAAAATTAAATAATACTAAAACTTATCAACGGTTTTCGATTATATATAAAATTATTCTTTTTAAAATACATTTTTAATAATTTTAAATAAAAAATTATTGTTGCTTCGATCTAAATTATATATATCATATCAAGCTTTGATTAATTCTTAGAATTTATTTTTAAATATTTATTTTAGTATTCCTATTAGGTACCCTATGTTTAAAACTAAATATAATCCCTTTTATATTTCTCGAATTTTGCTAATAAAACGTCTAAAATACACGATTGTGACGGGATTATTCTTGGGAGGGAACCTTTTTTCTACCTTTCCGGTTTATGCCGGGCCCAGGCCCGCTTCTAATATAGTGGTTGATCCAACAGCCCCGGTAAATAAACGGCCATCTATTGATGTAACGAATAATGGAATTGATCAGATCAATATTGCACATCCCAATAATGCTGGTGTTTCACATAATCTTTTCAACCAGTATAACGTTAATGAATCTGGTCAGATTTTAAATAATTCGTCCACAATAACCAAGACAAAACTGGCTGGACAAATCACGGGCAATCCCAACCTGAATGATAATCATAATGCTAATTTGATTATTAATGAAGTGACTGGACGTTCTCCAACCAGATTGCTTGGATATACTGAAATCGCGGGTAAACAGGCTGCCCTGGTTATTGCCAATCCCAGCGGAATCACTTGTGCGGGGTGTGGATTTGTCAATACAACAAGAACCTCTCTTGCAACAGGTAAAACCCAGTTTGATCAGGAAGGCCACCTGCAGTCTATCAATATAAATGATGGAGAAGTGGCATTTGAAGGTAAAGGCGGGAATTTTGCCGAAGTTCCCGTTTTGGATATTATCAGCCGTAAAGTTAGGATTGAAGGACCTGTAAATGGTCAGGATATTAAAATCACCGCAGGACGCAACATTTATGATTATGTAAATGGAACTGCAACGGCGCAAGAACCAGATAACAGTCAAAGACCAGAATTTGCTATTGATACATCTGTGTTGGGCGGGATGACGGGCAATCATATTCAAATGATGGTTAACGAAAAGGGAGCCGGAGTCCGTGTAGATGGCCGTATGGCATCTACGGCTGGCGACATGCAGCTGACTGCTGATGGAAAATTGCTTATTAATGGTGAAATGTCAGCCCGCAACAATTTACATGCCAAAATTGATATTGTTGAAAATACAGGGACGATAGGGGCCGACAAACAGCTCTCTTTGCAGGCGAATTCCTTGACAAATTCTGGAAAGATTATTGCCAATGGAAATGATAGGAATCAACTTTCAATCCGAGATAATCTAACAAATTCCGGATCGATTCTAAGTCAGGCAGAATTACAATTGACTGCGCAAAACATCAATAATACCCAATCAGGTATGATTAACTCCCAACAAAATCTTTTCCTGTCCGGCCATGATGTAGTGAATAATGGGCAAATGAATGCTGTGAATGGATCTTTACAGGGAAATTTTCAGGGGAATGTAACTAATCATGGCACCCTTGTTTCCAACAATATGGTAAATCTTTCCGCGGCTGGTCGTTTTGACAACAGTTCAGGCCAGATTGGCTCTCTGAGCAAAGGGGATGTAACGGTTCG
>NZ_JAXOQA010000054.1:0-12336 GCF_047307945.1 Commensalibacter sp. A3DC
TTATTAAAAATTGTTATTTCAATCTTTTATAAATAGAATGAAATTACTTTGAAATAACACATTTGTTATTTTTCATACTTACGGAATATTGGTAACATAATTGTGTATTTTATATATTTATTCCAGTAAGGAACATTTCATGGCTCAAGCTCTTGTACTTGAAGAAAAAGGCAAATTAAGTATCCGTAACATTGATTTACCCTCTACAGTAGGGGATAATGACGTTAAAATAAAAATACGTAATGTTGGTATTTGTGGAAGTGATGTACATTACTACACACATGGAAAAATTGGCCCTTTTATCATAAATCAACCAATGGTGCTCGGGCACGAGGCTTCCGGTATTGTTATTAAGACAGGCAAAAATGTTGAAAATTTAAAGGTTGGGGATCGTGTATGTATGGAGCCCGGCATACCCAATCCACACTCACGCGCAACAAAACTCGGTATTTACAATGTTGATCCTGACGTCGTGTTCTGGGCAACCCCACCCGTTCATGGATGCTTAACGGAAACGGTAGTACATCCCGCTGCTTTTACATTTAAACTGCCCGACAACGTATCTTTCGAGGAAGGTGCCTTTGTTGAACCTCTTGCCATTGGCGTTCAGGCTGCCGTAAAAGCCCGATTAAAACCTGGCGATATCTGTTTAGTGACAGGATGTGGTCCAATTGGCATTCTGACCGCACTTGCCGCACTTGCCTCTGGCGCAAGCAAGGTTTTCATCTCTGATCTTGCTCAACCCAAACTGGATATTGCCAAACAATATCATGGCATTATCCCAATTAATTTGAAAAATGAATCCGTAGAGGAAAGAGTCAAGGCGGAATGCGGTAAAGACTGGGGGGCAGATGTCGTTTTTGAGGCTTCAGGACATCCCTCCGCTTATGATACCGTATTGGCCTGTGTCCGCCCTGGTGGAACCATAGTATTTGTAGGGATGCCCGTTGACAAGATCCCCTTTGATCTTGTTACTGCACAAGCAAAGGAAATACATATGGAAACAATATTTCGATATGCACATGTTTATGACCGGACCATTAATCTGATTGCTTCTGGAAAGATTGATATCAAGCCATTAATTTCTGGAGTTTATCCATTCTCAAAAAGTATCGAGGCTTTTGAACGGGCCGCATCAGCACAACCTGCTGATGTAAAATTGCAAATTGAAATGCCCGAATAAGATTCTTCTGAATTTTATTCCGATACAAAGCCCGAAATCAATTCAATTCGGGCTTTTTTTATAAACTTATCATGCTCAAAGATTACTTATGAATAATATCCAAACAAAATCACGTATGATGATGGGAATGCCAGTCTCTCTGTTTTGGGGGTATATTGCCATTGCCCTTTTCATGATTGGCGACGGTCTTGAACTGAATTTCCTTTCCAAATACATTGTTACACTGGGATTCGCAGAAAAAAAAGTCAGCCTTATTTTTGCTGCTTATGGGTTAACCGCTGCAATTTCAAGCTGGCTTTCTGGCGTTCTAGCTGAAACATTTGGTGCAAAAAAAATCATGATGGTTGGTGCCATTACATGGATTGTTTTTCACGCAGCCTTTATGCTTTTCGGAGTTATACCTCATAACTATTACATGATGTTGCTATTCTATGGTCTACGCGGTTTTGCTTATCCCTTATTCTTTTATGCATTTTTCTATTGGGTTGTAAAAGAAACCCCTGATAGCCAGCTTGCCTCGGCGGTGGGGTGGATCTGGTCCATGTTCACCATAGGGTTTGGCATTCTCGGAAATTTGTTACCGATTTATTCTGTCCGTTACTTTGGCGAGATCAACACTTTATGGCAATCCATAGGCTGGGCAACTGCAGGTGGTGCAATCGCCTTTTTCCTTCTCAAGGCGCCCGTTATAGAAAAGAAAAATCATCAGATTCATTCATTCAAACACAAATTTAAAGGTATTATCCAAGATCTCTCACTCGTTTTTTATAATCGTGATCTGTCAATTGCACTCATAACCCGTGCAATCTGTAACTTTTCCCTTTTTGGTATTCTTGCGGTCGTAATGCCTATTTTCTACACGTCTGAACATGGTGGACATTTTACGGATGAACAATGGAAAATTATCAGCCTTAGTATATATCCAATCCAACCTTTTACCAATGTTCTATGGGGCATTATCGGCGATCGTATTGGTTGGTTAAAGCAAATGCGATGGGCGGGATTTATAGGATGTGGAACGGCAACCATCCTGCTTTATTTTATTCCGGTCTGGTTTCCCGGAAATATATGGGCTAGCATATGCGGAATCCTGTTTTTTGCCCTGACCATTACAGCCTTTGTTCCAATGGGAGCCATTTTTCCAATGTTAACACCTGAACATAAAGGGGCAGCCGTATCCATCCAAAATCTTGGTGGTGGTCTAAGCAATTTTGGCGGACCCGCTTTGGTTTCTCTCATTCTTTTTACAGGATTGGGACATTTTAGCGTCTTCATAATTTTTGGTTTCTTATATTATTGTGCGGCAATCATGACCTATTTTATCCGCCTCAAACAACCCGGTGTTGATAAACCTTTTTAATTACAATTAACGTAACAACAATCAGCAATCACCCGGACGCTATATAACAATATAACCATATTAGGTTAATACCCCTAATATGGTTAAACAATACACGACTAATTTATTTTACCTTTTTCCCTATAACGATCATTACGAACATAAATGTAAGAATCCGTTGCAATATGGGTATAATCATTTTTCAAAACTATCAATACGCAACTCAAGAACTGATCTGGCATATATTTGCCCCATATTATTGATGGATCATAATAAATAAGTGGTGGCTTATTTTTAGGCAAATCTTTACAAAGGTCCCGTTCATAATGGTGCCAAGGATGTGAAGCGTAGTCTGTCTCCCATGGTAAATAAGCGTGATATTTTTTTATGGGCAAACGGTTAGCCAAAATATAAATATCTGGATTATAAGGTATAGATAATATTCTTTCGTTTTTATCAACGTAAAACCAAATTGCTTTCGTGTCTTCATTATATCCTTCACGAAAGGCATGCCATTGATAGGCATTACGTTGTCGCTTGTCTAAAATATTGGGAGAGGTTACTGCATATTGATCAATGATAAAAAAGATGCAAAAAGTTGAAATGACAGAGAAAAACAGGGAAATATCCGGCTTAACTTCCGTTGATTTTACAAAAGCAACGATTATTAAGGTTACAGAAGCAATAAGGAAAGCACCATTTTGAAACAGGATACTTCCTCGAGCCTGCAAACCCAGAATCCCGCACAATACAAGACATGCACTTATTTTATATTTTCCTTTTGCAACCAGGATAATCCCCCCAAAACAAAACGAAAATAAAGCAAATGTTTCAACAATATGATTAGAGGAAAAAGATGGGATCAAACTTAGAAAAAAATTGCTTAAATTGAAAGGAATGTATCGTGCATAATTCATTTGGTTGGTGATGAAATGAAAGGCAACCATTCCACCTATATCCCCATATATACCTAACCAGACAAGCATCATAATGATAGATGTCAAACACCCCGACAAACTTGTCGCGAATATCGAAACATATTTTCTATGATCTATACAAATTCCATTGATAACAACAAGAAATAAAATAAAGGCGGTTATTACAAAAGGATAGGCAATAAAAGGCAAAAGCGTGATAAAAAATCCTCCTGTAAAGGCCTGTATCCGTGACGGCTTTATGTCATAAATAATGGGAATAACAAGAGTGACCAAACCAATAGCTGCAAAACACCCACCTAATGTCCAATAATTATCAAGATATAAACCCTGTATAAGCCAGACACTTGAAATGAAACCAAACCACAAAGCGGTTACAAGATAACGTTGCCAAAAATGATGAAAAATTGGGGAAAAAAATAAACACAGGGCAACTAGCATTGCGCTAAACGAAGAAATAAGTCTCAACAGCCATACTTCTGAGAAACCAACAATTAATCCCATCATCCATGTCAGCATATAAATTACGGGACCATGATAATCTATATAGTCCCTGTAAAGTTTGTCCCCTCTATGAATGGCTTGTGCACCTACAAAATGACCTGATTCGTCTGTAAATCTTAAAAAACCTAAACCCTTTATATTTTCATATAAAAATAATACAAAACATAAAATTAAAAACAGGAATGAAATAATGGATGCCTTGTTTTTTTTAAAATGATTCGGATACATATCCAATAATTCTCTTTGAAATTATTACTTGTGTATAACAATTGTTTTCCACGATTATAGAAAAAGATACAAGATATTTTCTTGAATGAAGATGATCTATACCAAGGCCATAAATATGATTTCAAATTGTCAATGAATCCATTTATTTTTTACCTGATAGTATATCCTATGAATTCATGCCTTTAATTCAACGTAAATTCAGCAAGAGCCGTTTTTCCCATTTCATCCATTACCGTCAATTGTTGCTTTCCATGATTATGAAAAACATGATCAAAGCTTTGATTTCCATCAGTTTCCTGAATAAGATAACCATTTAGGAACCACCATTTTTTCTTTGTACCCCCAAGGGCAGATAATTTTAAAGTTAACGGATGCATATTGCTGGGAGGCAACTGTAAATGGTCTCCGTTTTTTACACCTATAATGGACAAGGAAGAAGATTCCATCAAAGATAAGGAGGGACAGGATAAATCCTGTGTGGGCAGACGATTGTGACGCTGTTCTGTAAGGGGCAACCAAGGTTCAAGTGCGATTGGCCACAGATCAATTTTTTTTTCAATAGCTCCTGGACAATCAGACGATACTTGGAATCCTCGTTCATTGATCCATACCGTTTGGCTGATACCCGTTCCTAACGGTTGATCGGCCATTTCCAAAGTGGGTGGAACTATATGGTTTATAATCCATGCGGTCCTTTTTTGTCGGCAATTTTGATCCCTATCAGGCAATATCTGTCCAGATGGCCAACATATCTGTGCAACGCTTACTGTTGCCGGCTCATGATCTTTAATACTATATGAAAACGTCTGTGAAGCTTGGTTTCTGACCATATCATATACTTGAAATAATAAGGGGGTTGCGGAAGCTATTCCATATTGGCCTGCCACAGGTGTTCCATCAGGTCTTCCAATCCAGACCCCCATTATATGATGTCCGCCAACGCCAACAGCCCAAGCATCCCTATATCCGTAACTTGTCCCTGTTTTCCATGCCAAATGATCCTGCTGAAAAATCTGCCGATCAAAATTACTGTCCAATGGACTTTCACCTTCCAGAATTTTCCGAATAACCCAGGCTGAACCTTCAGACAATAATGGCCGTTCACTCATGGATCCATTATTCTTGAAACGTAACATTGCAACCTTCCCCTTTCTTGCGAACGCGCTATAAGCTGTAACAACATTTTCCAAAGACGTGCCAATCCCGCCAAGAATAATTGCCAAATTTGGTTCAACCATTTGAGGTAGTTTTAATCCAATGCCGGCACCTGTTAATTTGCCATAGAATTTTCTGGCTCCATAAACTTCCAACACTTGTACAGCTGGTAAATTAAGTGACCTTCGCAATGCCTGGCTTACTGAAACGGGTCCAACAAATGAAGAAGAAAAATCCTCTGGCCTATAATGACCAGATTGTCTTGGTACATCCTGCAATAAGGATTCAGAATGGATAAGCCCTTCATCCATGGCCAACCCATAAAGAAAAGGCTTTAATATTGAACCGGGTGAACGGATAGCGGTTACCATGTCCACATAACCAAAACGCTGTTTATCCTGTAAATCTACAGAGCCGAGATAGGCCTTAACCTGCATTGTCGCTGAATCCACCACCAAAATGGCAGCGGAATTATGCGGTGGCAAACGGTTTTTCCAATTTTCAAGAAGTTCCTCCAAATGACGTTGCATATCTATATTGATAGTGCTATGGATGACTGCATCTTTGTTCTGAAATGATAATCGTCTCGCCAATAAGGGAGCCAATTGTGGTATCTGACGTTCACTTAATAAAACATTTTCCCCTTTAATTTCCTCAATATCCCTCTTTGACCATACCTTGAATTGAGCCAGCCGCTCCAGAACTTTGTCACGGGCCTTCTTGGCACGCTCAGGATAACGATCTGGTCGTAAACGGCTGGGCGCTTGTGGTAGAACAGCCAGCAAGGCTGCCTCTCCTTTGGTAAGTTGATCCGGTGGTTTACCAAGATATGTCCAACTTGCCGCCGCAATACCCTCTACCATTCCCCCATAAGATACATGATTTAGATAAATGGTTAGAATCTGTTCTTTATTCAAATGCCATTCAAGTTGCAACGCACGGAAAATCTGCCCAATTTTTCCCAAATAAGTATGGGGACAGGGATCAACAATACGGGCAACCTGCATTGAGAGCGTACTACCACCCGATACGATATGATGATGATAAATATCTTGTCCAAAAGCCCTGCCCAAAGCGACAGGATTAATGCCGGGATGATGATAAAACCACCGATCTTCATAGGCTAACAAAGCCTGAATATAATATGGAGAAACCTGTTGGATGGTAACAGGATAACGCCAGACCCCTTTTTGATTGGTAAAACGCCATAATGGCGTTCCATCCTCTGCCAAAACGACACGAGAAGAACTGATATTTGGTAAAGGAAGAGGGTTGGTTTTATCCGCTATAAATAACCCAATGCAAATAAATAAACAGAATATTACCCCTTTTCGGTAAATCTGACCTATCACACGCACTATACACACCATTTATTCTAATAAAAAAAAGGCGTACACCATCATATATTGATGCACACCTGATTATGACCTTTTTATTAATTTTTTAACGTGCTTTAACTATTAATGTCATATTGCCACTGGTCCTTGCAAACCGGCCTGGCTGATACATCGACTGTAATGTTGCCGATGGTATGTGATACCTTCCAGGTGTCACCGCACGGGCCAAATAAACCAGTTCAGTTTTATTTGTAAGATTCAATTGGGCTACATAACGGTCATCGCGATATTCTTGATGTTGAATGGATGCTTCCTGCATTTTTTCAAGCGATTTTTTAATTACCTCCCCTGCATTTTCCAAATTGACAGAAACATTTGAAAGATCTTGATTTTCCAGCTCAAATCCAGCGGGCAGGAAATCAACCACCAGGGCATCATGCATTCTTGAAAACGAAAATATCTTAATTCTAACCAATATAAGATCACCCGTTTTGACATTTTTCAAATCCACTGGATTACCGTAAATATCAAGAAATTCTCTTTCTATGTTCAGTTCCTTCTTCTGAACCTGTACAGGAGCCTGTAACGGATAACCAGATAAACCGAGATTTGGATATAGATCAACATCTCCCGTTTTGCTGGCAAGGCGAAGCGTATTGATCTGTCTCATTTCCTGATCATTGAATTGCAAAAAAGATTTTTGGTTTGTCAGGTTATAATGATTCCCTGCCACGTCGACCTCAACCTTCCAGTTTTTAGCAGATTTTGAAACATAGCGATATCCTGCCAGAAAAATTGCATTCTTTTCCTGTGTAGACAAATATATTTTATCTTCAATTTGGTGACTTAAAGCAAACAGCCTTTGTATAACAACGTCATCACTGACCAAATGATTATCCTGTAAAAGTGCAAGAATTAACGCATTATCACGAATATCACTTCCATAATCTCCTATCCACCAATCATGAACACGTTGCCCATAATGTAAACCTTCATTTAAGGTCTGTGCAGAACGTCCCTCATCTCCCATTAGCTTTAATGCTGCTGACAACTGAATTAAAGAAAGTCCTGATGGTGCCTGTTTACGATGATTGTAAAGATTTCTTAATGCGGCTAAAGGTACCTGTTTTGTTCGTGCCAATACATATCCAGCATAGGCTTGAACCGTAAAACGCGATTCATTAAAGTCACGACTGTAATAAGGGTCAATCTCATTGCCGTTTTGAACATATATTAACAAACGTTTTAAGGCATTTTGCAAGGCATCTTCAGGAATCATATAACCCCGGTCCCGTGCCTGAATAAGGAAATCCGTGATATAAACGGTTAACCAATATTCTTCTGGGCTGTCACTGCTCCATAACCCAAATCCCCCATTTGAACGCTGCATCGTTAGTATATGGAAAATCGCTGCATTAATCGCATCATGACGCTGTTGATCGGTTAGCTTGTTTTTAATGTTAAGCTGTTTTAAGACATCCTCGTTTACATAGAGGAAAGGATAAATTCCACTTGTTGTTTGTTCGGCACATTCATAGGGATAAGTTTGTAAATCCTCAATCTGTCTGGATAAATTCAAGGGTGGATAAGGACTTATGTTCAGTCTCCCCTCACGACCTGAAATCCCGATATTATGCAAGACCGATGGTGATATCTGCCAACTTTTTTTATTTAGTTTAGTCTGTTCTATTATAAATTGAGCAGCATAAGGCGGGCGTGTTCCAATTGACCATGAACGGCTCAATACTTGCTTTTTACCGTTGGAGACAATTCCTGAAACATCAACCCTGATTTTTCCTTCTCCTGATCCTGTTTTTGCCTGGACAGGAATTTTTAATGTTTTCCGTTCATTTGGTGCCAATATAACAGCTTGATCCCCAGAATGCGTTGCAAAAATAAATCCTTCTGTCTTGAAACGCACAGATAATTCCTGTGACTGTCTGGTCATGTTAGTAAGATCAAGTGCCAGAACCGTTTCATCACCCCCTGCCAGGAAACGTGGTGTGGACATCTCGGCAACAATAGGTGCGGCAACTGTTATTTTATTTTCTGCCATACCAAATTGACCAGCTGTCCAAACTTGCCCCATAATTCTTAATTCGCCGTTAAAATCTGGAACAGTAATTGAAATCTCGGCTTCACCCTGATCATTCACATGAATAGGCTTGGGTTGTAACGTAACAATCTTGATCTTGGTATCAGGCAGTTTCCCCCCCTTCACCATTGCATCCCCACCAAAAGCCAAACTTGCCGAAGGGTTTTGACCTGCCTCGATTAACTTGCCATAAACATCTAACTGATCAACATTATAAGCTTTGCGATCAAAGAAAGCCCTGAAAGGATCTGGAGTTTTGTAATCCGTAATATTTAAGACACCTGTATCCACGGCGGATAACAAAACCTCGGCATCCTTTACAGGTTTCCCATATGCATCCGTAACTTTGACCTTAACTTTCTGATCCGTTAAAGGCTCGATTTTTGAATTCATTTTCATTTGAAGTTTTAACTTACGATCCTGCCGATCAAGAGGTAAGTGTAATATTCCCACAGATCGTTTTGGAGTGGCGCCAACCTTACGGTCACCGGGTCGAATAATCAAAGTTGTAATATATACATCATGACGTAACCATTTTGAATTAATGGGAAGGGTAAAACTTGAACCTTTGGCAGAAGCCTGAATAGATTGCCGCCATAATAGCTGACCTGATGATTCTACCGCCAAATAACCCTTGCCATCAGAAGGAGGGGTCAAAGTGATTCGGGCAATATCGCCAACTTTGTAAGCCGTTTTATCCAGCATGACCTTAACCTGATCGGGACGCAAATTCTCTTCTGAACCCGCTTCTTCAACTGCCCCCGTTTCAAAAGAATAACTGGATGTCAAACCGGTATCTGGATTGAACACTTCCAATCGATAGGATCCCCAATCTTTGGAAGGAAATGTCAGCATCGCTGTTTTGTTTTGGCCTATGTTTAAAAGCTGTTCATCCTCTATAACATCTTTCTTATTAAAATGGCTGTCCCACCCTGTATCATCAGAATATGTCCAATAATAATCATGACGTTCATAAACAAATCTTGCTTTTAAATTTTTTGCCGGTAATTTATGCCCTTCGAAATCAGCCATGACAACCTCAAATCGAATTGGCTTGTCATGCGAGGTAACCGAATCAAAAAGGGGCCGGATACCAACCAATTGCTTGGCTGGCCATACAAATTGCGTCAAATGTCTCACCACTGGACGTCCTCCGGTTTCAAACAGGCTGGCCTCGGTAATCAATTGAACAGGTGATCTGATCCCTTGCCATTGATTGGCCATTTTAATTTGGCCATAACCTAGCTGATCCAGATGAATCTCGTCAAAATCCATCCGTTTATCAAGGCCTTTTTCTTGACTATCACCAAATTCAAATCCCCTTAATTGAGGAACCGCTTTTCTCAATGAGTGCATGGTAATTGAACCTGATAAAAGATTATGACTGGCCGGCGCCCCATACAAATACCAGCCATTAGCCTTGACATGCAAATCTTGCCGAGAGGTCAGAGGCACATTATTTTTCGAATTTTCCAGATTTTCCGATTGTAAAGTAAGACCCATACGTTCAGGCAAAAAATCCTCAACTGCAAATCGATACTGATTCAATTCTTTCCTTCCCGCTTTCACAACGACAGACCATTTGCCTGTTACAGCATTGGCGGGTAATTTTAACTGATATTGATAAAATCCTGTCTCTAAGGCTTTCCAAACAAAATTTTGGGCCTTTTTTCCCTCTGCATTATAAACAATAGCATTGACTGGAATATTTTGAACAGGTTGCCCATCCGCATCCCTCAATAAAGCGTTCAATATTACGGTTTCTCCCGGACGATACAAATCACGGGGGCCAAAAACGAAAAACTGTAAATCATGCTGGATATCTCCATCAATTTTAAAATCTGATAAATCCAAAGCTGGAGACTTTAATTGGATAAAGGATGTTTGACCATTTTGTGTTGCCAGCAAAATTCTAGCTTTTGACATATTTGTCAAATTTGCATAACCGTCCTTATCTGAAAAAGCTGTCGCAATGATATGCCCTTTTTTATCCAAAGCACTGATATTTACGTTTGGTAAGACATCACCCGTTTCTAGAGACTGTGTAAAAACGCTGACCTGATCATTATCCTGATAACGATGTACGGAAATGCCAATATCAGAAATCGTAAACACTGTAACAGGATAACTGTAATTATACATTCCCGCGGAACGCATAACCGCAAAATAAACACCCTTTTTTTGTAAAGGTTTGATGGAAGAAATCGGCAGTAAAATTTTCTGACGATGATTTTTATCTACATTTAGCTTAAAAGAACCCGTATATATCAGATCCGCCTTATCAACCAAAGCCGAGATCATGTCATTTGACAAGATTGAGGAAGATTCCTTATCTTCAAAAAAATTGACAAGCTGGTCATTTTTTATTCTGAAGAATTCAACATTTGCCTGATTTACATTCAATGTTATAACAGGCAAACCCTCGGCCAATCTTACGGGAAACAAAGAACCCTGACTGGCAAAGCTGATATTGGGACTTAAATCGTTTGTTGTGATTTTGGCCGTATATTCTTTTCTGAGAATTTTTGCGTCTTTACCCTTTAATCCAGCATCAACAGTTAAAACCAGTTTCCGGTTAGGCTCAAGATGATTAAAAATAAGTTCCTGATGGTCTTCAGATAAAATCCAGGCGCCATCCACCTTTCCTTTTTTTGCATCAAAAAGATGCAATATCTCTTCAAAGTTCTGGTTTTCATTCAGGGGGGATGAAAAAGTAACCGCAAGACAGTCCCAACCATCCCTGTCTATTTCAGATACGTCAACAACCTTTAAAATTTGTTCATTACCCGAATTCTGAACATTTGAATTTCCATAAACAGTTTTGACAGATAATGAATTTAAAAAAAAACTACATATAAATAAACATATAAAAAAGGCAAAGAACCTTTGTTTTTCAAACATCTAAAAATCCAATAAAATAAAACATTTTTCAAAAACAAACTAAAAAACAAAAACTTAAATATTCAAATTAATTTATATAGCACTATAGATGCTCAATAAAATGGAATAGTTATTCTTTTACCGTCATATAAAGCAAACATGATCTTTTTATCGTAGTATTCGGCTAGATAAACATCCTCCAGTTTCAAGGAATATTTATCAAGTAAATGCTGGACCGTATCTTGACTTATATCCAACAAATGGGATGGACAATCCTTGATCTCGCTATCAAGGATTAAAATGACGGAAGGATCCTTTTCCTCTTTGTTTTTAACAGTCAACGATCCATTAGGCTCAATTTGGGCATAATATATTTCCTGCATTGAACCAATGCCTCTGGAATGTAAACTGGACATAATATTGATAATATCAATTTTATTTTTTTTATCCTGGATATTATCCATTAATAAGGAACCGTTTTTAATAAAAACAATCGTGTTACCCAAGGCCAAGGCACGGAAAACATCAAATTTCTTGGCAATATAATTTAGAAAATGCATTAATAGAGTGCCAATTATCAAGACAACAATATAACGAGACAGAGAAATACTATCTGTATAAATAACCCCCCCAATTATTCCACCCAATATAAAATTTCCAATCAGATCAATAGGGGTCAT
>NZ_JAXOQA010000055.1:0-12315 GCF_047307945.1 Commensalibacter sp. A3DC
AAGCTATGACGATAATATCTTATTCTCGATCATTTATACATTTAATCACAATATATGAACTAATTTCATATAATCTCTTTTGTACTCTATAGAAAATATAATGATTATTTGATTAAAAAATTAATTTATATTCAGTAAGATTTAACTTAATAAATTATTAATTGGAGCGGGCGATGGGATTCGAACCCACGACCCCAACCTTGGCAAGGTTGTGCTCTACCCCTGAGCTACGCCCGCTCTGATGAACGTAAAAGCCTTTTATGATATTTCCATTAAAGATGCAAGCGGAAAAAACAAAAATTAAAAATTATTTTTATTTCCTGTCTCTCATCCACTATAATATATACAAAAACCAATTCTAATATCTAGAAATTGTTAAACATATGAGAATCAAATTTTTCATTTAAATGAAACAGGATATGATTTATGGCGCTTTTTAACTCTCCGTCCCAACCTGCAAAAGGTCAACTTTTGACTGAACATGGAACAGCCATTTCCTCGGCTTCTTCTTCCAAAACGAGTATTATTGAAGGTAATCAAAATAACTTTGTTCAGGAAGTCGTTGAAGCCAGCCAAAAAATTCCTGTTTTAGTTGATTTTTGGGCGAATTGGTGCAACCCTTGCAAACAACTTACACCATTATTGGAAAAAATTGCAAATGTCACCCAAGGACGCGTGAAACTTGTAAAAATCGACATAGACGCGAATCAAGCCCTTGTCCAACAGTTGATGCAGATCGGCCTTCCCATTCAGTCTATCCCTCTGGTTGCTGCTTTTTGGCAGGGGCAAATAGTTGATTTATTTCAAGGAGTGCAAGCTGAAAGTGCAATTCAACAATTTGTCAGTCAATTATTAAAAACCGCTGGAAGTGCAATGCCCAGCACGGATTTAATTGAACAGGGACAAACATTGTTGCATGACAAAAAATTCGATGAGGCAATGGGTGTTTTTTCCCAAGCCCTTGAACTGGAACCCGAAAAACCGGAAGCATGGGGCGGGTTGATACGATCAATTCTTGCCAGTGCAGGACCAGAAGTGGCACAGGAAAGTCTTGAACAAGTTCCGGAATCCATACAGGATCATGCCGAAATTATAGGTGCGAAATCTGCCATTGACCTTGCTCTGGAAGGTGAAAAAAACACTGGGGATACACAGGCATTAATGGATAAAATCAAATCGGATCCAGATAATTATCAGGCTCGCTATGAACTGGCTACCGCTTTAAATGGAGCCGGAAAAAAAAATGAAGCCGCACATGAATTGCTTGAAATTATGAAAAGAGACAAAAGCTGGAATGATGAAGCGGCAAAAAAACAATTGTTACGTTTTTTTGAATCTTGGGGATTTGACGATCCAGCCACGTTGCAGGGCCGTCGTCAATTATCAACCTTATTATTTTCTTAAGCCCGATTGCCAATAGAATTTATCTAATTCATTAAAGGATAAACAAATGTCTCAAAATACCCCTCCCATTGATCCAAAACTGCTTTCAATCCTTGTCTGTCCTGTGACAAAAGGCCCTCTTATTTATGATCGTGATGCTGATGAACTGATCAGTTGCAATGCAGGTCTGGCTTATCCAATTAGGGATGGCATACCAATAATGCTTGCCAATGAAGCAAGAACATTAAGCGATGATGAAATCTCAAACTATAAGAAACCAAAATAATATCGTTAAAAGCATTTCATGAGGAAAAGATATCATGACCTCTGCAAAAATCATTACAAAGCGCCTTTAATGTAAATTGAATGATGGAAGGGCAAGATTTTTTAGCCTCTTCCAGCAGTGGATTTAACAAGGAATCAAAATCAACATGAATATCACAGGCATTCGGCAATTTTTTATGTTTGCCGTTGGCCTGTCTTAAAGACTGAATCTTAAAAAAATAAAATATTTCTTTTAAAGCATGTTCCAGGGCTTTTTCGGTATTGGGATGTAATTTTTGACCATAAGCCTCCATTGCTCTTGCCACGAAAATACTATCACTTTGCAAACGTCGCAAAATTGGAAATAATTGCACAAGCACAGGATCCGTTTCTTCCAAAACACAGGTAGGCCGTTCTTTACGTGCTTCATCTATATCACTGGCCAATTCGCGAAGTTCTGTAATGATTTCATCATTTTTGGCTTCAACAGCATCCCATGAAATTCCTTCAATCAATACAGCGTGTAATAATTTATATAATTTACTAAAAGCTTCCTTGGCATGTAAAAAGGCATGATATCTAGCCTGAGGTCTCAATATACAATAACTAACCAATAAAGAGGCCAACACACCTACAACAATAGAAAAGATACGATCAAAAGGTCTTTCAAAAATCCCTCCGGGTGAAGGGAATAGAAAAACGACTGCAAGTGTCACAACTCCAAGCCTCATGGTGGGACGCCATGAAACGAACATAACCATCGGAATCATTACGATTGTAAATACTATAATCGGTGACCAGCCACAATAAATCTGCAAGGCAATGGCTATGATCCCTGCAATTCCACCAATCAGAGAACCAATAATTTGATCACGACTGGTCTGAAGAGTTTGAGCGATACGACTTTGCGTCACGATAACAGCTGTAATTAAAGCCCAATAAGGTTCGTTCAATTTACATAGATGTGCAAGTAGACTTGCTGTTGCTACAGATAATAATAACCGAACACTTTGAATAACAGCGGGATATAAATTCAGCCTTTTAATTCCAAACCTCATTTATACCTTGCTCGATTAACCGTAAATCTTGGAATTCATGATCAGAATTATCGTTTATGATCGCTTTTGTTTCTTTCGGAAACGAACGGGACTGCAACCCAATGCATAACGGAACCGCTTTGAACCAGTAAAAGCATTGAAGTGGGATTTCTGTTTTCTTTTTTTGCACTTGTGATTGCCTGTTGAAGCATATCAACATCATTTACAGTTTTAGTATTTGTTCCCACAATTACATCTCCAGGCTTTAAACGCTGCATCAAATTTTTCTCTTTATGATGTACGGTGGTCACTACAACGCCCTGCTGTTTTTCTGCCAGATTATATTTCTGTCTTAGTAAATTCGTTATCGTACTGACCGTAATATTCAGATCTTTAATTACTAATACCCTTGCCTTTTCATCCTGAATATCACTCTCCTTACTTTCCTCATTTTCTTCAAGATTTTGTATCTCTATGGGTAAATCAACAACTTTTCCCCGTCTTATAACTGTTAAATTAATTTGTGAATGAATGGGAGCGGCAGCAACCATCCTTGGCATTGTGTGGGCTGTAACAACCTGGCTATTTATTTTTTCTATGATATCGCCAGATTTTAATCCAGCTTTATCAGCAGGGCTACCCTTCTCAATTTTTACGACCAAGGCTCCCTGAAACGGCTTTACATTCAGGCTACTCGCTATACTTTCATTAATTTCCTGAATACGAACACCAATCCATCCACGAGTCACCTTGCCGTTTACACGAAGCTGATTGATAATATCCCTTGCCTCATTGGCAGGTATGGCGAAAGCAATGCCTATTGACCCTCCAGAAGGTGAAAAAATAGCTGTATTAATGCCTATGACCTCTCCTTTGATGTTAAATAAGGGACCTCCGGAATTTCCCTTGTTGATTGGGGCATCTGTCTGAATAAAATCGTCATATGGCCCCTGTTCTATATCCCTTCCCCTTGATGAAATAATACCGAATGTCACGGTTCCAGATAAACCATATGGGTTACCAATTGCCAAAACCCAGTCACCTATCCTTGAATAATCACTATTGCCAAAATGCGCAATGGTTAATGGTTCTTTCACATTAATCTTAAGTAAGGCAATATCTGTTCTTTCGTCATATCCCTTCAATACCGCTTTAACCGTCCGATTATCCTGTAAAGTTATCAAAATCTGGTCGGCATCTTTAATAACATGATAATTTGTAACGATAAGACCTGATGAATCAATAATGAAACCAGAACCCAACGCCTGAAGATGATCCATACCGTCATCAGGACCACTCTTGCCATTCATATAGTTTTGAAAGAATTTTTCGAAAGGGGAATCTGGATCAGAAGCGGTATCCTCCGTATTGTCATCATCTTCATCGTCATGCTGCCCCGGTTTAAGAACTCGACTGGTTGAGATATTAACCACCGTCGGCAATAATTTTTCGGCAACATTTGCAAAACTACCAGAAGAACATCGAGAACTAAATTTATCTAGCCAAGTTAAACGACCTATAAAAGGTAAATTAACAGCAGGTTGAGCTTGCAACCGATGAGTTGAAACAAAACCGAATATCCCCATGGTAAGGATCAAACAACGTGTCAAATCCCCTTGAAAAAGATTTTTTGACATACTTATTCTTTATTCATTAAAAATAATAACAGCATTATTACAGGTTACTTCATGCGCAAACTTATCTCTTTTCTAAAAATCATGTAGAGATCAAATAACTGAATTAATTTAACCATAAAATTCATTAAAATAAATATAAATCTATCTAAAATCATGATTTTATGGTTACACTGTTTTAAAATTCTAACATCTTAGACATGAATTCATGATAAGCTTATTTCTGAATAAATCCTGATTTTTGAAATTATTGAACTTTAATAATATTATTGGGATCTTAGATTGATAGTTCTTAATCGTTGTCTTTTTTTATCAAGATATAAAGACAGGAGATAAAGAATATATATTGCGATACAATTTATACCTAGCTGCAAAAATACTGATTGTCCCCAGCTAGCGAACATCAAACGCCCCCATAGATCAAAAACCGTACTCAAGGAAAAAACCTCCAGCGAATGTCGACCATATAAAGCCAAAAGCTGCCCAATTTTATTTTCGGAAAAATGTTTGGTCCATTTTGAAGATTGAACAAGATAAAATATTGCGATAACGTCCATCAATCGCAATGGTGAAAGATAAGCCTTTGCAGGAGTATGTAGTTCTATCAATCTCAAATCGGGTAATCCCCAATATCCCCATGGAAACGCTTCTAGGAAAGAAAAGATTAAATAAGCGATAGCAAGTCCCTGTAACCATATAAAATATGGAAAATCACCTTCATGCTTACCTGCAAGAATAGAACCATAAACCCCAAGCGTGAATAAAAACTGCCATGCTAAAGGGTTAAAAAACCAACCATCAGGATCGAGCCAGTTAGGAAAATTGAACCATGGATCAAGATTAACCCAACTCCATAGCAAAAAACTTATTCCCAACGCCAACCACCAACGATATTTCATGATTAAATAAAGGATGGGAAAAAAGGCGAGTAAAATGATATAGAGTGGCAAAATATTCAGATTACTTGGCAATGCATCCAGAAGTAACAACCGCCAGAATACTCTTAAGATACTGTGACCATGTGCCAATTCAGGCTCTAAAAAATCAACTGGCAGTATCCATACCCGACGCCACTGATAGATGCTGAATAATGTAATTAATACCAAACCTATCTGAAAAAGATAAATTTTCCAGCAACGTGCAAAAATCCTTTTACAAATTTTCCAAAACCCGTCAAGCGGAATCCTTCTTCCATATGCAAGCCAGGAAGCATATCCAGCTAATAATACGAAAATTTCTGCTGCATCGGCAAACCCTACATTCCGCATAGTAAAACGATTTAGAAGATTTTCAGGAATATGGTCAATATACATCATGATCAGCGCCAATCCACGCAAAGCATCGATACGATGATCCCTTTTTGATTTTTTTTGCTGTTTGATCAGAACTTTATTCCTTAACGATTCTTTCCAATTTATTCTACATTTTCTTTCTAAATAAAATGAAGAAAATTAGTTTCAGAGCTTCATTACAACTTTACAAATCTGTTATATACTTTTTAAAATAAACTTGATAATTACATTTTTTAATGATTGTTTCTTCAAGGTTTTACATGAATAACCCTATTTCAATTAACCGGCAAAAAGTCAAAGAGGCTTTGAAAGATTTTACGCTTCCATGGTCTCCCCATATTCGGCTGCTAGACACTGATTTGATTGAAACGCTTCATATTGAAAACCAAAAAATACATATAACGTTAAAAGTCCCCAATGTCGATCCTGCTCAAGTGGAACCATTACGGGCAAAAATCGAACACCATTTAAGTCAGCTTAAAGATGTGGAACAAGCCCGTGTTTTTATGAATGCCATTTCTTCCGGCTTACATGATCCAACCATATCAAAACGCTTGGTATTCCCACCCAAACAAACCGGTCATACCAAATCAGATACAACTTCAATAAAAGCAAATAATATAAAAAATGCCAAACCCATTGAAACTCTCAATTCGGTTAAATGTGTCATTGCAATCGCTTCAGGAAAAGGAGGTGTTGGAAAATCCTCAACAACTGTCAATCTTGCGATTGCCTTGTCTCAAAAAGGATTAAAGGTTGGCATCATGGACGCTGATATCTATGGCCCTTCCATTCCACATATGCTTGATCTAAAAGGCAAGGTAGAAGTAAGAGACCACAAACTGATCCCAATGACGGCATGGGGTATTTCAGCAATTTCCATTGGCATGCTGGTTCCCACGAATCAAGCGGTTATATGGCGGGGACCCATGGTAATGGGGGCGGTCAAACAACTGTTGTCAGACGTAAAATGGGGAGAGTTGGATATCATGTTGATTGATATGCCTCCTGGAACGGGTGATGTTCAAATTACCCTTGGCCAATCCATTAAATTAGATGGTGCGATAATGGTTTCCACACCTCAGGATATTGCTTTATTGGATGCCAAAAGAGGTATTTCTCTTTTTCAGAAAACGCGAACCCCTATATTGGGTATCATTGAAAATATGTCTTATTTTCTTTGCCCTCGTTGTCAGGAAAAAACCTATATATTTGGACAGGATGGTGTTAAAAAAGAAGCCAAAGCTTTGAATATACCTTTTTTGGGGGAAATACCTATTTTACCTGCGATCCGTACGGCATCAGATGAGGGAATTCCCATAACCGTTCAACAACCTGATGGCCCAGAAAGTCAAGCCTACCATGCTATTGCAGATTTAATTTATCCCGCCATTTGTAAAACAGGACTTGCAAATAGCAAAAATTCCTAAAAACCTTGTCACCCCGAATCTATTTCTCTAAAGAAGATCCAGGACCTGCCAAAACATAACAAACCTTATTTTTTGGCATATACCGACATAAAGGTCCCTGCTTTCCGTTTTTTCCTAAAATTCCAAATTCAAAAATCAACCCCAAAACCAAAACGAAAGTACAGGCAATATACCAAGGGCGTAAAGTGGCAAATTCGATTTTTTGATTTGGATCTAGAGGTTTAATGTCAGAATCAAGATTTGAAGGTTGGGTAAAAAAACTTTCTCCCATTGATTCAGATGACGAATGGACAGATTTACCAGGTAATTCATACTCATATTCATCGACATGAAGATTCTTTTTATCTTTATAATCCATAATGAAATTTTCAACTACTTTCATATTTATAATCAAATATTTAGCATAGTTCATTTTTTCTTTGTATAAAAAGTCTCATGTAGATACTGATTATCCGCATCCAGATTACGTCCAAAAGGAAGAAACCACATCGCTGCAACAATGCCGATAAATAAAATGATAATACCAGCAACATATAAAAGTTTTTCCATTTTCAATCTTTCCAAGAGATTTTATATACACATTAACTCTAGGATTTGTAATGATCCAGAATCTGCATCATTTCTGTCCATTCACGTTTGCTTAATCCACTGTCAGCTTGATCAACAGATTGTCCATTTAACAACTTGCCAATAACATTCATCATGGTCGAGGAAAATGTTACAGCCCCTTTGCGATAATCTTCAAATGCCTCACAAGCCAGAGGAACCCATGCCCGAACCGTTTTCAGCATTACTTCGGCATAAACACGGATTTCATATTGTGCATGCGAGTCAATTCTTAGCTGCAAGAAATGAAATAAATTATGTAAGTTAACCTTCCAGTACCATTGACTATAACTGTTCAAGGTCAAGTTCATTCTGGCAAGCTCACGAGCCAGCCCAAAACCATTTTCTTCAGGAGTACGAAGCATTTTTTCATAATCATCATAGCATTTTTGCGCATCATTACGTAAAAGCGATAAAACTGCCTCTGATTGGTCAGCAGAAAGAACTTCTCCACGACCTTGATGATTAACCTTACTTTGCATTGCCAATACGCGAGGTTCGGGAATATAGAATTCTCTATCCATTATTGAATATCGGGCCGAATATTCATTTACGCTGGCCGTACGATGACGAATCCATTGTCGTGCTACAAAAATTGGTAATTTAACATGAAACTTAATTTCACACATTTCAAAAGGGGTTGTGTGATAATGACGCATTAAATATCGAATCAAACCACGGTCTTCCGATACTTTTTTTGTACCGGTTCCATATGAAACTCGGGCTGCCTGAACAATTGCAGAATCATTACCCATATAATCGACAACCCTGACAAATCCATGATCCAGTACAGGAAAAGCTTGATAAAGCATTTCTTCCAAACCTGGTGAAATTGGCCGTTTTGTATAAAGTTGCTGACTTGACTGCGCTTTAATATCTGCCTGTTGTTCTTCTGTAAGTGCCATAATAATCTATTTACTCATTTTAAGTACGACTAAGAAATTATTTATAAACCAGTATAAAACTATTTTCCTAAAATATATGATTTTAATGGTTTTTAACAGTCATGATTTGCATATTCCCCTCGTTAGCTATTTAAAAAAAATCAAGAAAACTGCTTTTAAACAAATCATTAACTTTCACACCCTGTCCAAAATCAGCTGATATTTTTCATTTCATTATGTGGATCCCTAAAGATTTTGGCAAACTCTGACAAAAATGATAATCAAGAGTAAAATTTTTTCCCTGTTGGGAAGATTCAAGATTAATAAATTTTATCGATCATATCCGTTCTGGAAAGATTAGATTTGTATTCTCTCTCCCTTAGGAATTGCTCTTTTAAACCGGGATCTATAATAAATAGTTCTCCGGATTTTAAAATTAATCGATTATATAAAATATCCATATCAAAATTTTGCGGCTTTAAATTCAAACCCGATAAACAGGACAGATCAATGTGGACAAAATTTTTTCCGAAATATATAGCGGGCTTCATTAGTAAAAAATGACTGATTATCATCATATGAAAAATCAGCCGTAATTGAATGATAGCCTGTTTTATATAAAAAATTGGCTATACTTCCCAAAATAATTCTTGTACCGTTTCCCATACCCTTTGTTCTCAAATAGTTAATATGAATTTGATACCCTGACTTTTCCGATACTCTGGTCTTGTAAAAATAATCTATCCCGCTTAGCTGATGGGATAAAGATTTAATCCGCCAATTTTCAGCATTTATTCTGCCAATATCAAAGTTCACATGAACTTTGTTTAAAACGGTTTTCTATATTGAAGTTTCCCAGAAACCGTTATTTGAAATCCCTATTTTCTTAACATTTAAATGACTAACATCTTCAAGCGTCACATTTATATTCTCGAAAATGACCATTTGGAAAACTTTAAGGACAAACGCCTTGGAATATGAATAATGCCCTTTTTTCCTGCAATCCGTGTCAGGGCATTATGCGTGTATTCTAATATGAACGGAGCCTCCCCATAACGTATATTATATAAATTCATTCCTATAATAAATAAAAAGCAAAACAAATAGAGAGAAAAATACTTTTTTCAATTTATTCATTTTGCACATCTTGAAAATGTAATTTATGTAAGTTTATTCAATCCAGCCGAATAAATTCATGAATTTATTTTATAAAATCCATTATTAATGCTTAGAATCACTATGAACCTTAATATTCAAATGATCAATTATCTGACTGGCATTATATGAAGTTAGATCTAAAAATGAATAAGGTTTATCCGGATTAACCTCAATTGTAAGCTCATGATCCGGATGATGAATAACATCAATGACAGCATTTCCAGCTTGTTTAGACAATTCCGGAAAATCTCTATCGGGTTTCTGTAAATCCTCAATCCATTCTTGCTTAATCTGATCAACGGATTCATTCTTTTCACGGCTTTTAAGATCAGCCAAATGTTGTATTAATCCATCATCACGAAAATGCATTGTAAAGGATACAATCTTATAATCATTTATCATTGCCATTTCATTATTTGCTGATGGTTTTTCCGGACCTTTTACACGAGCATTAATTTTTACATTCCCAATATTTTTTGCACCAATCTGGAACGGTTCAAGATTCCATTCTTGCAGATCATAATGATACTGCGCGGACAAATTCCCGAACATATTTAGTTGATCATAACCATATTGCTTTAAAGCGTACAATCTTGGATCACTATCGGTTTGTAATTGTAAGTTATCGAATTTATTACCTCTAAACAAACGGTTTTTTCCATCTTTTTCTGTCGAAATTTGCATGTCACCAAGCTGGTATCGTGCAGCATCAATTTTTAATTCGACATTTTTAATATGAAAAAGTTTAGGTTCGTCACTTGCAAATTCAAATGTTTTTCCATTTTCAATATTTTGGAAAAATTTAGCAAAACTCAAATCCTTAATCTGAAGTGATTGAATATTGAAATAATTGTCCCGATTGTTAACTTTATCATAATAACGGAAATCATTCAAAGTTTGGTCGGATTTTCGATCTAATCCATAATTTTTGATTTGATATTGAGCTATTGCTATCTTTTCAGATCCAGAAGATAATTTCATTGTAATATTCTTCAGATTTAATAAATCAAATTTTGCCTTTGAAAAATAAACACTCTTGATTTTTCCAGATGCATCGATGTCAAGCAAATCCTTTCTGGGAACAAAATTGTTTAAATCAATATGATCAACGTGAATCTGCCCGTTATTCATCATCAAGTCACTATCAATTTTTGTTTCAAAATTATCAATTGTAGCGCTCATCAATCCATTACGTGAACCAGATTTGATATTCAATTTATCCATTGTATATAATTGCCCAGACTGGCCTTTGATCTTCACTTTTTCCAAAATGGCACTACGTGTGAATACATTGGTTACACTGCGATCATAAACAATAGAAGAACCCGGAAAGGATTGCTCCAACATTTTAATTCCCGCATCAAGACGATTGTGTAGCTGATGCTGAAGATAGATATATCCACCTCCAAGACTTGAACCTAGTACAAGAATGGCTGCGGTTGTTCCAAAGATTACTGATTTTTTCATCGCTTATTTCCTGTTAAGATTATTACGGAAAATTATAAAGAAATAATAAGTAAAAACAATTGGAAATTAATTACGGTGACCCAGAAATTTAATTTGGATCAAAAAAAATTAATTTCCCCTTTTTTTATTAGTGAAATATTATTATATTAAAATTGTTGGTTTACCCAACTATGGCAATAAACGGTATATGAAATAGGCGTAGTGGACCCGGGGGCGGTACCCGGCGTCTCCACCATAAAGCTTATGGGGACGAAACAGGATCGACACGCGTAGTAAAGATATATTTTTTGCTCGGTATTGTACCACCGTTATCGGACTGTTTTTTACAAATGCCAACGATAATTTCGAGGCACACGCTATCGCGGCCTAATAAGCCAATGTGACAAGCGCGGCTTGAAGGGTGCCGGGCAACAGAAACCCTTCACTTTAGATTATTGATTTTATAGTTAAAGTTTAGACAATGACCAATTCAGATAATTCAGGTTCTAACGAAAACCCTCCTTCCCTTTTACCATATAATGAATGGATTGAAGCTGCCTATCGTGAGGTCATGTTAAAAGCTCTGGAATCAGTTGCAAAAGATGGACTGCCTGGGAGTCATAATTTCTATATCCAGTTTAAAACCGACTATCCTGATGTGATTATTCCACCCCAACTTAAAGAAAAATATCCAGAAGAAATGACGATTGTTTTACAACATCAATTTTGGGATCTGAAAATCAACAGAATTAAACAGCAAATGTCTGTTGGTCTTTCATTTGGCGGGGTTGGGAGTATATTGGTTATTCCATTCGGATCTGTTATTGGGTTTGCAGATCCGTTTGTTAATCTAGCATTTAATTTTCAGCCTATTCCTTCTAGTCTAACCGTGATTCAATCTGAAGAAAAGACACCTGTTCAAACACTCCGTACAGTTACAAATAATATGGAAGAATTAAAAAATGCTAAACCTTCTAAGGAAAGTAACGCATCGAAAGAGAAATCACAGGTTATAAGTTTAGATGCTTTTAGAAAAAAAACCGATTAAATTTTATAATATAATATCAAATGATAAATAGTTTAACAAAACCAAAAGTTTAATTGGTAATAAACCGTATTGTGCTATAAAAAATATTAATCATTTTTTTAATAGTTAAAATATAACTTTTGTGAAAGATAGA
>NZ_JAXOQA010000056.1:0-11620 GCF_047307945.1 Commensalibacter sp. A3DC
AGCGGAACCGGCAATTCCTAAAAGAACGGTGATAATAAATCCGCCTGGCTGTTTTCCAGGCATAAGTAATTTTGCAATACCACCAATAATAAACCCAACAATAATAGCGCCAATTAAAGAAAACATAAGTTACTCCCTTGAACAAAACTATCTTGTTGTATAGTGTAAACGATTTTTTACTAAAACAATAGATTTATTATTATCTTTTATTTATCCGAATGCATGTAATCGATGAATGAGAGCGATTGAAATTTCCCTGACCAAATCGAAATTATATTGCATGGGTTTAAATATTTGACGGTCATCCATTGCATATGCACCTTCATTTCTTGGACCTTTTGGTTCATAAAAATATAGATCGGATACATGTTCAGATGCTTGTGGAAAGATATGATTGACGAGCATATGCAAAACCGAGGGTATTTCCAAACACAAGATTTTAATATCCAAATGTTCTCTGTTATAACCGTTAAATGGAGAGAAATATGGAATCTTGGTTGATAACATCCAGATTTTTTCAATTAATGCCAATCGGATAGCATGTAACAGGATTTCCTTATCATCCATGATTGGCGTATTTTTCCAAATTGACAGAAGAATAATATGATCTTTCTGTATGCGATGAAAAGTTGCCTGGGTACTCGACCAGCAATCTAGTCGTTGCAATCCGTTTGCCAGCGCCATATAGGATTCCTGTATCACAGGATTTTTTTCAGTTGCAGCCCGATCTAGCCAGATGCCGGGATCAAGCATATAGATTCCGGCTCTCAAGACAGATGCATCGGAGTGCTTAAGGGCATGAAAGGCAAAATCGAGGGATTGCCTGAACCGTTTGCTGTTTGTCAACATTTCTTCAAATGTATCGGGGTTGGCCGACATTGCGGTCCCCAAACCTTGAAGTACATTAGCACACCAACCCAATTGTTGTAGAATTGCATTGTTAGGAATAGCACGCAATTCCCTAGGATGTTTTATGTAACTTCTTCCCGCTGCTGTATCATTTTGGCGAATTGCCGGTCTTGACCCCGTTTGATCAATGAGGGAGGGACCAAATGTGCTTAACAAGGTTCCATATCCCTTGTCATTAATCAATTCATTCATGGATGCGTTGATTGTTGAAAAAAAATCTGCATTAAAATCTTTTTCATCATAGATGGGATCATGGTCAACCTTATCAAAATCGTAGATATGCTCTGCTATGATACTGATTGTGGCATTGGCCAGCAATTGTGTGCCAAAAAGTAAATATCCGTCTCCACCTTGAAAAGCCGTTTCTTGTCTGCTTCGTATACCAAGTTTATGAAAATATTGCTCAGTAATTTTTGGGGATAGATATTCCAGACGATCTTGCATGCTGAATGGATGACCACCACGACCGATACTTTCGCCATGTGTATCGAATAGAATAAGTTGAATATTTGATAATTGATATTTAGCCAAAAGTTTTGCAATTTTTTTTCGTAATTTTTCAATCTGATATGTGGCTGCAATTTGACCAATAAATCTGCCGGAATCAGAATACCCAAATTGCAGGCATAACTTGCCCGTTTTTTTCAAGTAATTACGCCAATGCGGTGATCGCAGGGCTTGTTCAATAATCTTGTCGCCATGATTGAGGGCATAATCTGTTTCAAATAATGGCGAAATCTCGATATTTTTCTCAATCCCAAATAATCTTGCAAGCCAAAGGGCCATAAGTAATGTAAAACCGCTTTCTGTTTCGGCAATTAAAAAGCGAATAGGGGTTTTGCTATCAATATGTTTGAATATCTGGGTTAACAGCATCATTAATATGCTTGCCGAGGCTTTTTCTGTTAGCAAAGCACCGAAATCCACAGGAACAGGGTCAATTTTATCCAAGGCTGTATTTATCGTATTAAAAAGCGTTCTTGTATGAGAAGGATTTTCAGGATTACTGGTTATTCCCAATCGTTGACGGGCCATATTGTGAATTTGGGTGGAATTAAGTCTAACATGGGAATGTGAAAGACTTAAACCATGAGTGACAAAACCCGCCTTCGCGATCAATAAATCAATAATGAAATTATCATCAACATCGTTTATGGCTTGATCAAAAAGAGGAAGAAGCTGATCGTGTGAAAGAATTGATTCATGACGGTTTTCAATCAATAATCGGGAAAAATTTGAAAACTGATCAGGGTCAGGCTTTAAAGGACAGTTATGAATTTGATCCTTGACATGGTTTAGGGCAATTGCAACAGTATTTTTTAATTGGTCGACACCATTTGGGATGTTGTCTAATTGCTGATATAGACGTTCCAATTGTAGTTTTTTCATCTGTAGGCGTATGAGTAAACTATCCCACCAGCCTATGTCGCTTCGGCCATCCGTATCATATCCTACCCAACTGCTCAGTAAAATTGGACTGGGATTCAGATTGGTCCAATGGTCAGGCCAATATTCCTTCGCTGTCTCAAAAAGTGTATAATTGAACAGATCTAAAGCGTTTCGTCCCCTAATAATAGCATTATTTGCAAGTTGAAGTTCCTCTTTCAAATCAGGGGGGGCAGATCGTCTGTGAGTCGTAAAAAAGGGAATATCTATGTCATCATCTATAGGATGACTGGCCATATCTGCCAAGGCTGTGTAAACTGGATTTGCAAGGGAAAAGGTTGGATGTGCCGTAAAAATTGCGGCGAATTTGGTAGTTTCAACTAATTTCTTGAAATTTTCAAAACTTGTTTCCTTATTTTTTTCGTTTGCGTAATCGGATTGCTGGATCAATTTTTTTATGACGGTTTCGATACGTTGCCGAATATTATCTTTAGTGGGATTGTAAAGGTATTTTTGCAGATGTTTGGCATGTGACAAAAAAGCGGAATCTCTTAATTTCTGGATTATTTCTTTGAGATTTTCTGTAGTGAGATCATTTGACTCTAATTTTTGGTTAATTTTCTGTGCTAAGGTCAGGACAGGATTTTCTGTTGGTTGGTGATCTTTTTTTGATCTCAATTGATTGGTTAACTGCAGCAGCTCATCAAGTATCTGGGAAGAGGAGTTCGTTGATTCCGTCATGATCCAAAATTATCCATTACTAGTTTCATATAATTAAATCTGTTTTAATATGATTAATTATTATAAAGAGAAATAAAAGGTATAAATTCACGATAACAATAATTACACGAAAAAATGTTGAAGGCGATGAATAAAGTTTCAAGTTCGGATGACCACGTAAAAATAATTTTCCTACGCTATCATCGATTGGCAACTTTTTTGCTGTTAATCATGGGATGTATAACTTTATTAGGCTATTATCTGACGACTTATACAGAAATCAAACATAATTTCTGGGTTGAATTGATTTTGGCTGGTAGCCAGGCTGGATTTATTGGTGGATGTGCTGATTGGTTTGCGGTGACAGCATTATTTCGACATCCCATGGGTTTGCCCATTCCTCATACCGCAATTCTACCAAAACAAAAAAAACGTCTAGGATACGGGTTGGGATGGTTTATAGCTCAGTATATTTTTACTGAAAAAGACATCACACTTATTTTGAAAAAAATGGATCTTCCAAGTTTTTTGGGAAAATATTTGGACAAAACAGAGAATATTGAATATCTGAGCAGTATTTTGTTGAAATCTCTTCCTGATTTTCTTGATCGGATTGAAGATGGTCGGATCAGCAACTTAATAACAAAAATTATAAATCGTCTTTTGAGTGGAGAATCAATCTCACCTTTTATCGGTAGAATCATAAGAACAATGCTTGATATTGATCAGCATCAAGACATAATTTCATTCATTTTGGAAATTCTTAAAAAAACGCTTAAAGAAAAGGAATCAAGTCTCAGGGAAATGATTCATAGTCGAGTGGAAGAACAGGGTGGTCGTTTTCTGGGATGGATGATCGGTGATTCAATTGCGACAAAAGTTTTGGTCGCTGTAAATAAGGAAATGGATCGGATAGATCCACATAATGATGCTGTAAGAGAAAAAATCGGCCAGTGGATAAAGGATGAAATTGATAAAATTGAGAATGACCCTGAACGTATCAAAAATATATCTGAAGCTTTTAGACAAATTGTAAATCATGAAAGTATACAGGAATGGCGTGAAAATCTTTGGAAAAAAATTAGAAAATTTATTCACGATGATGCCAGGAATGAAGATGGATGGTTTAGGAACGTGATTATTGATTCAATTCATTATTTTTCTGAACTGCTACAAAAAGATCCCAAAATCAGAAAAAAAATAAACAAGGCGATATTGAAACTTATTTCAAGATCATTACCAAATTTTAAGGAAGGGTTGATCCGTTTTACTGAAACTGCTGTTTCACAATGGGACAGTCAAGCGTTGGTTGATCGACTTGAATGTCGAATAGGCAAGGATTTGCAATATATACGGATAAATGGTTCTATTGTAGGTTTTTCAATCGGAATAATCTTTTTTTTATTTGTTAAACTGTTTTTTAATCCTTAAACTGTTGTATTATAAAAAATAAAAAAAACTTTTAAATCGATAAAAATGGACTTATATAGTCCTATATAATATGTTTTATTTGATCGAATTGATAAATTATGTTGAAACTATCCAAACTTATTGATTATGCAACGATTATTATCATAAGCCTTGATCAATATAAAACTGTTGTCTCTTCATCCACACTTGCTGCGAGAACACATATTCCTGAACCTACTGTGGCCAAGATACTGAAAATGCTGACCAGGGCTTCCTTGACAAAATCTTCGCGAGGACCGGGAAGTGGATATTATCTATTGAATGAGCTTAGTGAAATTTCTCTTGCTACGGTTGTTAGAATTATTGAGGGACCCATTAAGTTGGTTGATTGTAAAAAGGATGATTGTCGTATTGAGAATGAAGAGTGTATTTTATATGGAAAATGGGAAATATTGAATTATCAAATAAAAAATGTTTTTGAAACTTTAACTTTGGCAGATTTAAAAAAGAGTTCTGCCAGATTTGACTTAAATAAGAATTAACAAATTCAAGAAACGAACATTTAGAAACAGAGCATATTATGAATAAACATGTCCAAGATGAGGCCTTGTTGAAGCAGCTTAAGACAGATACCTACAAGTGGGGGTTCGAAACGGATATTGAAATGGATATCCTACCCAAGGGACTTGATGAAAATGTTATCCGTTCAATTTCTGCTCGCAAGAATGAGCCTGATTGGATGCTGGAATGGCGTTTGAAAGCCTATCGGATGTGGATGACCATGGAGGCTCCAACATGGGGTAAGTTCAAACATCCTGAAATTGATTTCCAGGACTTGCATTATTATGCAGCCCCAAAAAAGAAAAAAGGACCAAAGTCTCTGGACGAGGTTGATCCCGAATTGTTAAAAACATATGCAAAATTGGGTATACCCTTAAGAGAACAGGAAATTTTGGCGGGGGTTGAAAAACCGGAAAATGGAGAGACTGTACCTGTTGCCATTGATGCAGTTTTTGATAGTGTCTCTGTTGCCACGACGTTTAAAGAAACTCTTGCGAAAGCGGGAGTGATTTTTTGTCCAATTTCAGAAGCTATACAATCTTATCCAGATTTGGTTAAAAAATACCTTGGTAGTGTGGTGCCACAGGGAGATAATTTTTATTCAGCCTTGAATTCCGCTGTTTTTACGGATGGTTCATTTGTATATGTTCCGAAAGGTGTGAAATGCCCTATGGAACTTTCAACCTATTTTCGTATAAATGCAAAAAATACCGGACAATTTGAACGTACGCTCATTATTGCTGATGATGCTTCTACCGTATCATATTTGGAGGGATGCACAGCTCCTCAACGGGATGAAAATCAATTGCATGCTGCTGTTGTAGAACTTGTGGCCATGAGTGAGGCTTTTATAAAATATTCCACAGTACAAAACTGGTATCCGGGTGATAAAAATGGTAAGGGGGGAATTTACAATTTTGTTACCAAGCGTGGTGCTTGCCGTGGTGTACGATCACGTATCTCATGGACACAGGTTGAAACCGGATCGGCAATTACCTGGAAATATCCTTCCTGCATTTTACAAGGGGAAGGATCAATCGGGGAATTTTATTCTGTAGCGGTAACAAATGGATATCAGCAGGCTGATACCGGTACAAAAATGATTCATATAGGAGCCAATTCACGTTCCATCATTTTGGCAAAAACCATTAGTGCAGGAAAATCTGACAGTACATATCGTGGATTGGTTAGAATGATGCCAAAAGCCCGAAACAGTCGCAATTTCACTGAATGTGACAGTTTACTGATCGGAAATAATTGCGGTGCACATACAGTTCCCTATATTGAAAGTAAAAATAGTTCCGCCAAAATTGAACATGAAGCGACAACTTCGAAGATTTCCGAAGAACAGTTATTTTACTGTCAACAGCGTGGATTAACCAAGGAAGCGGCAATCGGATTGATTGTGAACGGGTTTTGTAAAGATGTTTTAAAAGAGCTTCCAATGGAATTCGCTGTAGAAGCGCAACAGCTTTTACAGATAAGTCTTGAAGGAAGTGTGGGTTAGTTTAAACTATGAATATGTTATTAGAAATAAAAAATTTACATGCATCCGTTATTGATGACACTGTTGAAAATGGATCAAAGCAAATTTTAAAAGGTGTCAATTTATCAATTCCCGCTGGTGAAACTCATGTTATTATGGGACCTAACGGTTCTGGTAAGTCAACGCTTTCCTATGTCTTGTCTGGTCATCCCAGTTATAAAGTGACATCTGGTCAGGTATGGTTTAAAGGGGAGAATCTTCTGGAAATGTCTCCTGATGATAGAGCCGTGGCGGGATTGTTTCTTGCCTTTCAGTCTCCCGTGGAGCTGCCTGGGGTCAATAATGCCAATTTTTTACGTACAGCAACCAATTCCGTTCGTAAGGCGCGAGGACAGGAAGAACTTGACGCGGTGTCATTTCTTAAACTGGCCCGTCAGTTGGCAAAAAAGCTTTCATTTCCAACAGACATGCTTAAACGCAATGTAAATGTCGGTTTTTCTGGAGGTGAGAAAAAACGAAATGAGGTTCTGCAAATGTCCTTACTGCAACCATCTTTTGCAATATTGGATGAAACTGACAGTGGGTTAGATATTGACGCGCTGCGTATTGTCGCAGAAGGAGTTAATACTCTTCAATCTCCAGAATTTTCCTCTTTAATTATCACTCATCATCAGCGTTTATTGGATTATATCAAGCCTGATTATATCCATATTTTAGCAAGGGGTCGCATTATCCATACTGGAGGAGCTGATTTATCACTTCAGCTTGAAAAAGAAGGTTACGGACGGTTTTTGGATGAAATTGATGAATAATGTCACCGCGATGAACAAGCGTGAAAATTGGTTGGAAATATTAAATAGGTTGTCTTTATCTGAATATTTACAAGACAAGAGAAATATTGTTGATAAATTGCTGACTCTTCAATTCCCGACACGTAAAACTGAAGCTTGGAAATACAGCGATTTGAAATGGTTGCAAAAAACAGATTTTTCGCGTGATTTTGTCATTGATGAAGCGTTTGTTCATAGGGCCTTAGAAGAAATATTAACCGTAGATTTGCTAAATTTACCTAGAATAATCACCTATAATGGTCAATATCTAGAGACTTTTTCAACAATTAGTCTTCATTCAAACGAATTTTCTTTAAATAAGAATTTCAAAAGTGGTTGGTCAATTCCGAACGATGATTTTTTGACGGCATTGAACAAAGTTGTTGAAAATCCCGTTTTGCAATTTAATTGTAATAAAAATTTCAATGATCAGACAATTTTATGTATTAATCTAGGGAAAGCTGAAACAACTGAAAAACTGTTTTTTTCACCAAAGTATTCATTTTATATTGAGAAAGAAAATAAATGTTCTGTAATTGAAATAAATTATGGAAAAGGTGTTTATTTTGCAAATTCCGTTCATGAAATAGAACTGGGAAGAAAGTCTAAACTAAACTATACCATTATCAACCATACATTATCAGAAAGCTATAATTGTTCTAGTAATTATGTTAAATTGTCTGATCATGCATGTTATCAGCAATTTTTGTTAAATAAAGGTTCCAGATTTTCACGTTATGAACTGAATATTGATTTGGCCGGAGAATGGAGTAAGGCAGATTTTGATGCTGTCCAGATTTTGTCAGGTCAACAGCATGCCGATATTGCATCAAAAGTGGTTCATAGTGTTCCACATTGTCAATCCAATCAGAATGTTAAAAATATCCTATCTGATAACAGTCATGGGGTTTATCAGGGCAAGGTGCTAGTCAATCGTTTAGCCCAGAAAACGGATGCACAGCAGCAAAACCAAGCCCTATTATTGTCAGATAAAGCGGAAATAGATACTAAACCTGAGCTTGAAATCTATGCAGATGATGTTAAATGTTCCCATGGTGCAGCAATAGGGGCATTGGACCAAGAACAATTGTTTTTTTTAATGTCTCGTGGAATTTCTTATGAATTGGCCAGAGAAATGTTGATTAATGCATTTGTTAACGAGTCTATTGAAAAGATCGAAGATACCCTATTGCAGAATTTATTATATTATTACGTAACCGCCTCAACTTGAAAAGTGATTGCGATGTCTAACCCTGTCTATTCTTTTAATATTGAGCAAATTAGAAATGATTTTCCAATTTTAAAACAAAAAATTCACGGTAAAGATTTTGTATTTTTGGATAGTGGCGCATCAGCCCAAAAACCAATACAGGTTATTGAAGCGATGCAAAACGCCGCATATACGCAATATGCAAATGTGCATCGAGGCATTTATGCCATGAGTGAGGCTGTTACAGATCAATATGAATCAGTCCGAAAAAAAATTGCCGGTTTTTTAAATGCATTTACGTCCGATGAAGTGATTTTTACTAAAAATAGTACTGAAGCGATCAATCTTGTAGCTTTTTCCTATGGAGGTCTGATAAAAAAGGGGCAGGGTGTTTTAATAACTGAAATGGAGCATCATGCCAATCTTGTTCCCTGGCAAATGTTGCGTGACAGATTAGGGATCCATTTATACATTGCACCGATATTGGAAAATGGTGATATCGATATATTGGCATTTGAACAAATTTTAATTGAAAATGATATTGCATTGGTTGCTGTAACCCATATGTCCAATGTGTTGGGAACGATTAATCCAATCAAAATGCTGGCTGAGATGGCACACAAGAATGGTGCCAAAATTCTTGTTGATGGCAGTCAAGGAATTGTTCATCAATCGGTTAATGTTCAGGATCTTGATATAGATTTTTACACTTTTACAGGACACAAACTTTACGGTCCTACGGGTATTGGCATTTTATGGGGAAAAAAAGAATGTCTGGATCAAATGCCTCCCTTTATGGGAGGAGGGGACATGATTGAGAATGTGACTTTTGAACGGTCAACCTGGGCAAAAATTCCTACTAAATTTGAAGCCGGTACACAACCCATACTTGAGGTGATCGGTTTGGGGGCTGCAATAGATTATGTTTTATCTATCGGATATGATATTTTAATGCAGCATGATAAAAATCTGGTTGAATATGCGCTGATTAAAATGAGGAATATTCCTGGTTTATCTATATTGGGATCATCATCTGTAAGGGGAGGGGTAATCTCTTTTTCGATAAAGGATATTCATGCTCATGATATTGCAACCCTGTTGGATCAAAATGGTATCGCCATTCGTGCAGGTCAGCATTGTGCTGAACCGTTAGTGAAAAAATTTGGTTATACAAGTGTATCGCGGGTTAGTTTTGCAGTTTATACAACTTTTGATGAGATCGATAAATTTGTGGATGGATTGAATATGATTATTGATTTTTTTCACAGATCTAATCATTGATAAAGATTTTTTACCCATAATTATATGAATGGCAGAGTTTTTTATGGATAATGTTGATCAAAAAAGGTCAGATAATATTGGAAAAGCAGTATCTACATCTGAATCTGATGTTAATCAAGAAAATATCGAGGCTTGGAAACCTGAGGATAATTCAAACCCACAGATTAACAATCCTAAGGAAGAAATTGATGAAAATGCAATTATTGATGCTGTTTCAACAATTTATGATCCAGAAATTCCAGTTAATGTATATGACTTGGGATTAATTTATGCTATCGATTTACATGATGATGGAAAGGTGCAAGTTGAAATGACTTTAACAGCGCCCAATTGCCCAAGTGCGCAAGAATTACCCGTCATGGTTCAGCAAGCTATTGAAAAAGTTAAAGGAGTGACCGAAGTAAAGGTGGAAATTGTCTGGGACCCTCCCTGGGATCCTTCAAGAATGAGCGATGAAGCTCGACTAACCTTGAATATGTTCTGAAATTCATATCGGTTTAAATTTTAACTGAAGATAAATAATAATGTTATTTATCTTCAGTTTCTTTTTTTAAAGCTTACGAAACGGCGATAGCATAAAGGCAGGTACAAATTGTCCAAATCCAATAACAGGTGTATCGTTATCAATTAATGCATGTGTTAGAGGAATACGTGGAGCAACTTCAATCAAATTCTTATTATCCGCCTTTCTAGATTTGGTTTTTTGTTGACGAGAATTTTTATTTTTAACCAATTTCTTATCTGTTGAATTATCTGTTTCTTTAGAGGTATTCATAAAATCGTTAATATCAAGAACGGGAATGGTTTCATTTATAAGTTTTTCGATATTTACAATTAACTCTTTTTCCTCAAGTGTTGCAAGGCTATAAGCATAACCCGTTTTTTCTGCTCTTCCTGTTCTTCCAATGCGATGTACGTAATCTTCGGGTTGAAGAGGTATATCAAAGTTGAAAACGTGCGTTAGATTTTCAACATCTATTCCTCGTGCGGCAATATCAGAACAAACGAGGAACTGAATTTTTCCATTTTTAAAATCTTCCATCGTTTGGGTTCGATGATGTTGTGCGATATCACCATGAAGAGAGGCACTTTTGAAATCATGTTTCTTCAGGGAACGAGTTAAAATGTCAACATCTTTTTTTCTATTACAGAAAATTATTGCATTTTTTACATTTTTCTGCTGTAAAAGAGTGCGT
Organism: Commensalibacter sp. A3DC; assembly: GCF_047307945.1. Classification (NCBI taxonomy): domain Bacteria; kingdom Pseudomonadati; phylum Pseudomonadota; class Alphaproteobacteria; order Acetobacterales; family Acetobacteraceae; genus Commensalibacter; species Commensalibacter sp. A3DC. The sequence continues at coordinate 10,990 of NZ_JAXOQA010000056.1, forward strand.
AAAATTTTTCTTTTTTTGTTATCAGGAACGATGATAACTTTCGATTCAATAGTTGAGGCTACTGATGAAGGTGGTGAAATAGATATTTCAATTGGATCTACAAGAAAAGAATTTGTCAATCTTTTGATTTCTGGGGGCATCGTAGCTGACAAAAGCAGGGTTTGTTTTTGTTGGGGTAAATAGGAAACAATTTTTTCAATGTCTGGGATGAAACCCATATCGAGCATACGATCTGCCTCATCAATGACGAGTATCTGAATCTGATTGAGTAAAATTGCTCCCTGATCAAACAAATCAATCAATCGACCCGGTGTTGCAATAATAATATCGGTTCCACGTCGAAGTTTTTCTTTCTGTTCAGACTGACTTTCGCCACCAACGAGTAAACTATGAGAAAATTTTACATATTTATTATATAATTTAAGATTATCTGCAACCTGAAGTGCCAATTCACGAGTGGGTTCTAGAATTAAAGCGCGTGGCATTCTTGCACGTCCCTTGGACTGGGAAAGCATCTCGAGAATTGGTAATGTGAAAGAGACGGTTTTACCGGTACCGGTTCTGGCTATCCCAACGATATCTTTTTTTTGCAAAGCCATGGGAATGACAGCTGCCTGAATTTCCGTAGGCT
>NZ_JAXOQA010000057.1:0-7500 GCF_047307945.1 Commensalibacter sp. A3DC
ATCATCATCAGCATCCATTTACGCTTGGTGGTTCATTTTAAAATTGATTATCCATTCAATAAAGTGAAACAAGATCAATAAAAATCATTACTATCGTCTATAAAACGACCTGCAAAAGTGTTTAACCTGTTCTTAATTTCTTCAGGTATCATAAATCGATCAAAATAGTAATTTTGAATTTTATTCAATTTTTTTTCCACCAATTCATCATGATAATCGCCCATCATACCATTAATTGTCGATAAATATTGAAAAGTCTGATGATGATAACCTGATGGAAACAAAACATCAAAAGTACCATAGGTGGCTGCAATCATACTGATTGTTTTTCTCATGTTATGAAACTCATGAGCTGTTATAGTTACATGTGTTTCAAGCTCTTTCTTAATGATTTCCAGTCTTTTTCGAAAATATTTTACAAAGCTTTTCAGGTTGCAGGGAAAAAAGCAATTTACTTCCCGTTTTAATAAATACAACCCTTTTTCATGCCAAATATAATCCAGAAATACCGCCCTTGGTTTTACAATGAAAGATTTCCTGTTTTTGAAGCCATCCTGTAATTTGCCTAATAAACCCGTCATCTTGCCAAGCCAGTACGGTCTACAATGGCGTTCATCAAAAGCCCTATATGCATAGCACAAATGTTTGAATTTGGCCCTTACCTTCTTATAAACGGCTTTATTTTCCTTGGATAAATGGCAAGAGTATCTTAAGGAATGCAAAATATTCATAAATGCGGGTTCCATAACCCCTTCCACCCATAATTGACGACTAATCATAAAACCGTCAATCAGTTGATCCTGTGTATAATCAAATACAAGTTTGTCAGGTAATGAAACATTGAGGTGAATTTCATCATCCACCAAAATCATTTCATATAGCTGATCACATTGAAAACGAGAAAAATGGAAACCCTCAAATTGTATAATATTCTGTGGCTTGGTAAAAAATTTAAAATTCACGATATTTCCGCTATAAAATTAATACAGTAAAAACCTACCTGATTATAAAATATAATCTAGCAATTTTTGAACAAATACAGTATTTCTAATCCCCATCATAAAAGCAAACCACATGATCGCACATCCCCATCCTGCCAGTATATCACTTATCCAATGTGCCCCCAATGTCAAACGCGACCATCCCACTAAAAAAACCCATATCAATGATATCCAACAAACCAAACTGTAATTTCTTAAACAGTATAATATAATCAACACAAACATCAGTCCATTGACTGCATGTCCACTTGGAAAGCTGGCTGTTGTCGCATGAATATGAGAAAATGGAAAAGCGGGCCTTGCTCTAACAATTATATTTTTCATTAAAAGAAAAACCAGACGCGCTGAAATCAAGATTACAAACAGCCAAACCGCGTCTCGATGCGAACGATAAATCCAGACCCATAATATGAATATTAAGCTTAAGGGAAGAACAACCGCAAATGAACCCGATTTAGATACAAGTCTATTCCAATAAATCAAGCTACTGTCATGATCAGAAAGCAAAACACCATTGAGTTTCTGATCCAGATCTGTGCAAAGGAATAAAAAAACAGCAAATAAAAGAAAAATAAAACCTATTAAAAATAGCATTTTATGATTAAACAATAATTAATTCCTTATTTTCCCTTCGCTATATGCAATTTCTACTTTCCTAATTGCCCGCATAGCTGTTTCATAAACTTCTTTATAAGGCAAAGAAGCATCAATATCAACAATTGGTGCCCCTCTGAATTTTAATTTTTGAGTGGCTTCCACTTTGATTTTTAACAAATTATAATCGTGATCCTGTTTACGTTGATATGCGGTATCAACATCAATGTTCAACCGAATTATCAAGTCCGGTTTTATAGAAGCCATGTAATCATAAAGCCTGTATTCTGTTTTAACAAGAAACTGGATAAAACGATTTTGCGTATGTGCAGCTGACAAACCGGGTCCGTCATAAAATCCTACAACATCTGTCTGAGGATAGCGATCCGCAATAATCAAAACCCCCTGTTTTCTTAATTTCAACATTTTTATAAAATTAAGAAAACGAACACAGGAAAAAAAGAAAATAACCAAGGCCGTTAAAACACCAGGAATTTTTTTTCCCTTGGTACGAGCCGTTCCCGCTTTCTTATCGATTATACGTCCAAGTATTTTTCCCCCAAATCTGAATTGACTGATCTTTCGACCAATATTTCCTGATCCTTGGCCCAAATAGCAGCACTTTGCAGGTCGCCCTTGATTTAATGCTTCAGCAAGATCAAAACTTAATGTTGATTTTCCTGATCCATCACAACCGACTAATGCAATTAATGGGCCCTGATTTTCAGTTGATCTTTTTTTATGCATATATAATCTTCTAAAATATAACAGATTTATGTATATAATTATGGATATCTTTGGAACAAAAGTTTTAACTTAAAGCCTGATTTGCTTTAAGTTACTGATTCTATACTGAAAAATTCCAAGGAATTTCCAACCTAACAGACTAGGAAAGGTTGTCTTATAATACAGTTTTCATTGACTAACAAATCAAATTTGACCGTAATCTATTGAAATATAGAAAGATTACGATATCCCATTTAAATAACCAAGAGATATATAATTTATGACACAATCTTCTACGCCACCGATTATTGCTATTATTGGGTGCGACGGATCTGGCAAAACAACAGTCTGTCTGGAATTGGAACGCTGGTTGAATTCAGTTCATCCTACAAAATTATGCCACTTGGGCAGACAAACGGGAAATATAAGAAGACGTCTGATTAAACTTCCGTTTCTAGGGAAAAAACTTGATAAAAATATTACCAAGACCAATAAACAGGCTAAATCAAAAGAAGGACCGAACGCATTATTGGCATTGGGAATATTCATAATGTCTCTGCGTCGCGTTTATCGCTTTTACAGGATGCTTTCCCTGCGTAAGCAAGGCTTTTACATTCTTACTGACCGATTTCCCCAAGTTGCCGTTATTGGTGGACTGGATGGACCTGATCTGACAACAGAAAACCCAGCGTCGTCCATAACACGCCTGCTCTCAAAGCTTGAACGATCACTTTATAACTGGATGATCAACCATACACCCGATCTGGTTATACGACTAAACGTAACCGTTGAAACAGCCCAACAGAGAAAACCTGATCATCGCCTTGAATCAATGATCAAAAAAATTGGAACATTACAACAGTTAACCTATAATGGTGCCCCCATTATTGATATTGACAATAATACACAACCCATTGAAGAAACCATTAATCAGGCTAAAAAAGCAATTGCCGAAAAATTAAATATTGTTTCATGAACGTTTAATAATTTGGTTCATATATCGGCATTGCTCTACGAAAAACGTTACGTGTTTTATTTTGAGTTGGGTCCGCTGTTTGAGGAAGCGGTGCATTAATACCAATATCATGATGACCACGTTGACGTTTACTGTTCACCCAACCTTGTTCAGCATTCAAATGGCCTTTATCACCCCTTGTATAATGATTGGGAAGTAACAAGGCGGGCTTGTTTTCCTGTTTTAAAGGTTGATAATGTTCAACCCTTTGATTCTCCTGCATTTTTTGCCTGATGGTTGAAGGAATGGAATCCGCGTCTTTAATCGTTTGTTGCGGCGTGTTTTCATCTTCTTTTTTTTCAACCGTCTTTGGAGGGGGAACATGGTGATGATGGTGGTGACGTGCGAAACAAGATAAGAACGGAATCATTGAATTTACCACCAATCCCCCAATTATCCCCAAAATCAATCTATTTCCTTTTTGTTTCATTAAAGAAAAACCACCTTTTTTCAATAAATTTTAAACTGTATTAATTATACATTATATAAAAGGGAAAATAAAAATACGCACTACAAATTATTACCTATTTATTCATTAATTTACAATATAATGAAACGATACAAGGATTTCACATCTTATAAGTATAGATTGAACAAAAACCTCTGAATAAATTTTCTAAAAATTAATATTGGTTTTTAATCCAATAACAAAAGCATCTTTGTAGGCTTTAGTGGCAGCAACATGATGAAAATATTCGACAACTGGCATGACCATAACACCCCGATAAGCAGAAATACCATAATTCAATTCAAACAAAGCAGAATTTGTCTGTGCTGCGGGTGCACCATTCAATAATGACAAAACCTTTGCATTAAAAGGGGAAGACAATTGCGTCATTTGATATTTTTGTGCATGTTTTAAACTCTTAGGCACTGTATAATAGGTAAACATGAAACCTATTTGGTCATAGGGTCTTTTCTTCCAAAAACCCTTATTAATAAAACCTACATTATAAAGATCCTTAAATGTAGAAGTTGTTGTTGAATCATGTCCATAATTCAAAATTAAATATAATCCATGATCTTTCTTGGGGTCATTACGAAAAATCATCTGATCCATCATAACCCAAAATTGACTGCGATTATCTCTTTTATTTCCTTTTACAGCCTGTGCAGACCAGGTTTGAAAACGACTGGTATCAAGACCAGCACCTATATGATAATATCCCGTTAAATTATCTTTACCAAATTCAGAGTTATAACTGTATTCAATTGGTATAAAAACACCTGTTGCAGCATTCGTACTCCAGTCAAAACCTGCGACACCCCCTTTACCGGTTCCCCATGGAGAACTTTCATAAGCACCCAATTGGAAGTAACTTTGCTTTGTCAAATGAAATAAAAATCTAATCCCCCAAACAGTTCCAGGCCAGGGTGTAAAACCTTGTTGGGACTGAATACTCCTAGGTTGACCACAAGTTGCAATTAACATAAACTGACATGCGAATGGACTTGATGCAAATTCATTTCCAACACTTAACCGTCCTGCACGAATATTGACCTGATCTTTCCATAACTGTTGTTCAATATAAATATAATTCATATGAAATAATCGGTCATATCCACCCCCATATATTTCCTGGGCCTGAATCTGCGTATCCCCAACATAATCGGAACTAGCATTGCGCCCAGCTAGATTTAAAATCATCGCATGAGTAGAAAACCCTTTAAAACCTGCAATTTTCTCCCAATCCATATCAACTGAAAAAGCAATCTGATGTGCATAATCGACACCCTTTCTACGTCCTCCCCTTACAATACCTGCTGTTTCACCTGTCCAGCTTAAAGCAAACTGCACACCATGAGGATCCAACTTTTCATTTAATTTATGGAAAAATAATTCACCATCTGAATCGTAAGGTACACTTTTACCATTTTGATCTAATGTATCAATTTCATGATCAGAATAAGTCTGTGAAAAAACGCATTTAGAATAGTAAACACTGTAAAAAAAACTAAAATGAAACAAAAAAAGAATTTTAAACCAAGTCTGATTAATAGAATTGTAAGTTTTTTTTTGTGTCATAATCTCCTTTCATAGAATTGACATTGCAGAAAAATAATATTTCTTTTAATGAACCAGACCTGAAAATTAAAAGCAATTAACAAGCAATATATAAATATCAAATTAAATTTAAACTAATATAACGAGTAAAATTTGTTTAAGTAATGATATAGCAATTTTGAGTGGAAGTTATTGGGAGCGGGGAGAGGATTTGAACCTCTGACCTTCAGGTTATGAGCCTGACGAGCTACCGGGCTGCTCCACCCCGCACTAGTGTAACAAGGATGCCTTTTTCTGACTGTATTCAAGGCATATGGTGATCTTCCAGGACTTATGTCAGGATGACAAGTGGTGACCAGACTTGGAGGCTACGCTCCCTCGCGGCGCATGTTTCAGCGGGAACTGAAAGTTTTTTGTCGAATATTGCAAGGGATTGCATGTATGGGGGTATATTGGAAGACCTGGCGGCGACCGACTTTCCCATGCCTTAAGACATAGTATCATGGGCGCTGGGGTTTTTCACGGCCGAGTTCGGGATGGGATCGGGTGGTTCATACCCCGCCATTGCCACCAGGTCATCCAATATACCCTGCAGGGTTGTATTGGTATGTGATTGGTTGGTTAAGAGCGGATATTTCGGCCTGTTTCATACAGTATCGCATAACATGACCGATATGAGTGTATGTGTGTTATATCAAGTAAGTGCAAGGGCTATTAGTATCGGTTAGCTGCATGCATTTCTGCACTTCCACACCCGACCTATTGACGTGATGGTCTATCACGGCCCGTAATGAGACCTGGTTTTGAGGGGGGTTTCTCGCTTAGATGCTTTCAGCGATTATCCTGTCCATACTTAGCTACCCAGCGGTGCTGCTGGCGCAACAACTGGTACACCAGAGGTATGTTCACCCCGGTCCTCTCGTACTAGGGGCAAATCCTCTCAAGTCTCGACATCCACGGCAGATAGGGACCGAACTGTCTCACGACGTTCTAAACCCAGCTCACGTACCACTTTAATCGGCGAACAGCCGAACCCTTGGGACCTGCTCCAGCCCCAGGATGTGATGAGCCGACATCGAGGTGCCAAACCTCCCCGTCGATGTGGACTCTTGGGGGAGATCAGCCTGTTATCCCTAGAGTACCTTTTATCCGTTGAGCGATGGCCCTTCCACGTGGAACCACCGGATCACTATGGCCGACTTTCGTCTCTGCTCGAGCTGTCACTCTCGCAGTCAGGCGGGCTTATGCCATTGCACTCAACAGCCGATGTCCGACCGGCTTGAGCCCACCATCGCGCGCCTCCGTTACTTTTTGGGAGGCGACCGCCCCAGTCAAACTGCCCACCATGCAGGGTCCCAATCCAGGCTAACTGGATCTGGTTAGACATCAAAAAAACTCAGGGTGGTATTTCAAGGATGGCTCCACACAGACTGGCGCCCATGCTTCAAAGCCTCCCACCTATCCTACACAGCGTTTTCCTGATGCCACTACAAAGTTGCAGTAAAGGTTCATAGGGTCTTTCCGTCTGACCGCGGATACCCCGCATCTTCACGGGGAGTTCAATTTCGCTGAGCCGATGCTGGAGACAGCGGGGAAGTCGTTACGCCATTCGTGCAGGTCGGAACTTACCCGACAAGGAATTTCGCTACCTTAGGACCGTTATAGTTACGGCCGCCGTTTACCGGGGCTTCAATTCAGTGCTTGCACACCTCCTCTTAACCTTCCGGCACCGGGCAGGCGTCAGACCCTATACGTCGTCTTTCGACTTTGCAGAGCCCTGTGTTTTTACTAAACAGTCGCTACCCCCTGCTCTGTGCCACCTGATCATGGTTGCCCAAAATCCGGTCTTGCTTCTTCCGAAGTTACGCAAGCATTTTGCCTAGTTCCTTCAGCATCGTTCTCTCAAGCGCCTTGGTATTCTCTACCAGTCCACCTGTGTCGGTTTCGGGTACGGTCTATTCGCTAGAGCTATTTCCCGGAATACTCCAAAAGCCAGGCCAATCCAATAAGACCTGACAACATATCATATTCGTCACTTCTAGCAGGTTCAGGAATATTAACCTGATTTCCATCGACTACGGCTTTCGCCCTCGCCTTAGGGGCCGACTAACCCTGCGTGGATTAACCTGGCGCAGGAACCCTTGGACTTTCGGCGACAG
>NZ_JAXOQA010000058.1:0-11213 GCF_047307945.1 Commensalibacter sp. A3DC
CCAGGGAACCAATTGAAGAGACAAATGATTTAAATGGACTTTTCGTCCTGTTTTTTTCTCAATTATTTCTGATAATTGATCATTGATTTTTTGCCGGTCAATCATGTAATTGATTGCAAGGTTACTTCCCGCTATCAATAATACAGAGGCTCCCAAAACACCAATAAATATCTTTTTCTTTTTTAGCATCATTAATCTTTGGATTCATTTAATAATGGTAAGTTAAAAATATAAACTAATCAGAAATAACATGATGGTTTTTTTATGCAATCATAAAACGAAATTAATTTTTCAAATGAAACATTTTCAATTATATTTCTTATCTTTTATTAACTTTGACACAATTACCGGATGGCATATCAAATCCCAATCTCTTAAATGTTTCTTTCATATGGGATGACAATTCAACTTCAACCTCCAGATACCCACCCTGGGGATGAGGAATGATTATTGCGCGAGCATGAAGATGTAGTAATTCTGGAAAACCTTCGAGTGAGCCATTCACTTGATTATATTTTCTATCCCCCAATATAGGACAGTTCATGGCCGAACAATGAACACGAAGTTGATGCATACGTCCAGTAAGGGGATATAATTCGACCCAGGCAAATTTCCTGGCGGCATAATCTTTAACCATATATTCCGTTACAGCTTTTTGCGCATTTTTATTTTCTTCTGAAACAACGACATATGATTCGCCCGGACGTTCAACTTTCAATAATGGAAGCGTCACCCTACCACTTGATGAAACAGGACGACCTGTTGTAATGGCCCAGTATATTTTTTTTACTGCCCTGCCTCTGAACGCAGCAGTTAGTTTTGCTGCAGCAGCTGGATGACGAGCAATCAATAATACACCGGAAGTATCTTTATCCAAACGATGAACCAAACAGGGACGATAATTACTATTTTCCCTCAATGCTTCGAGCATTCCGTCAATATGAAATCTTACATTACTACCCCCCTGAACAGCAATACCGGACGGTTTATTTATAACAAATAAATCGCTATCTTCATAAATAATCCAGCTTTTAACTTTTTTTGAAAAATGGGAATCCATGTCATGATTTTTTTTTGATGATAGAACACCTTTTTCAACAAGAGGAAGCCGAACAACATTTCCAGTATTCAAATGTGTAGATGCCTGAATTCTTTTTTTATCAACCCTTATTTGACCGGTTCTGCACAATTTTTGAATCATGCCCTGCGTAAATTGGGGGTAATTTCTTTTTACCCAACGATCAAGACGCACTTCACCATCTTCATCTTTAACCGTAATATTTAAAATTTTCATATAATCTATTTATTTCTAAGTTTATTCCACTGTTCAAGACGTTTTGAAATGATCTCTTCTGTTCCCCGATGTGTGGGAAAATAAAACTGTTCACGTTTCATACGATCAGGAAAATAGTTTTGCCCAGAAAATCCCTCTTCTGTATCATGATCATACTGATATCCCTTGCCATAACCAAGTTCTTTCATCATTTTGGTTGGCGCGTTCAATATATGGGCGGGAGGCATCAAGCTTCCCGTTTTTTTTGCAACCGCTCTCGCTTTGTTAAAGGCTTTATAAACAGCATTGGATTTTGGTGCTGTTGCCAAGTAAACTACCAGTTCAGCCAATGCGATTTCCCCTTCAGGTGATCCTAACCGTTCATAACTCTCCCAAGCTGAAATTGCCAGTATCTGAGCATTAGGTGAGGCTAATCCAATATCTTCCGATGCAAAACGGGTCAATCTTCTTGCAATATATCTTGGATCCTCTCCACCCTCCAACATTCTAGCGAACCAGTACAAGGCAGCATCGGGATCCGAACCTCGAAGTGATTTATGCAGGGCTGAAATCAAATTATAATGCCCATCCCTATCCTTATCATACAATACTGCTTTTTGGCTTAGTAATTCATTTAACGCATTTTCATCAATTTTATGATCAAAATTTTGTTTGATTAATTGTTCTACCATATTCAAGAGATAGCGACCATCTCCATCTGCCATGGCAATAAGAACATGTAAGGCTTTATCCGTAAGAGGCAATTTCTTTTCAGTATTAATTTCAACACGCTGAATGAGTTGTTTCAACGCTTTTTCATCAAGACGTTTCAGTACCATCAATTGGCAACGGGATAACAAAGCACCATTTAACACGAAAGATGGATTTTCAGTGGTCGCCCCTATCAGAATAATAGTTCCATCTTCAACAACGGGTAAAAAACTGTCTTGTTGAGTACGGTTGAAACGGTGAATTTCATCCACAAATAATAGGCTACCCTTACCGGTTTGTTGTCTATATTTTCTTGCCTCGTCAAAAATTTTTTTTAATTCTGCCACCCCGGAAAAAATTGCGGATATTTGAACAAATCTCAAATTTATATACTGGGAAATAATCCGGGCAATCGTCGTTTTCCCTGTTCCAGGATAACCCCACAAAATCAAACTTGATAAAGTACCATGATTAATCATACGGGTAATAATGCCCTTTTTACCAACCAAATGATTTTGTCCGACAACTTCCTCCAATTCCACTGGCCGCAATTGATCAGCCAGAGGAACCTTATTATCAATCATTGACTTCTTATTTGAATTCTCACTAAAAAAGGTGTGATCGGAGGCAAAAAGATCCTTATCATTCTTTGATGCGGAAAAGATCATGAGGAATTCCGAATTAACTTGTCAATTTTATTTATTTCGCGTGAACATTACCGTAGGAGGGCGCTCCCACACCAGGACAACTGCATGGAGAACCCAGAGGAACTTGATATGGAGTATGACAGCTATAAATTCCTGCCTTGCAAACAGATCCATAACCAACAGATGATTGTGTTCCTGCCGGAACTGGTGTTTCAGCTGTTCCTGAACATCCATCAAGAAACAGCGCGGATGAAACTAAACAGATACCGATACAAAAACAGTGTTTGATATTATTTATTCTTAAATTTACCATTTTCTTTCCATTCATGTTCTTCAATACTATTTTTATTAACTTCATGATTGAATATTATAATTCTCTATCCAAGGATTAATTTTTATCCGACATAAAGTTATCCACAATTTGGGGGATAAACTTGAGGAATAGTTTGTGTGTTATTATAGGATAATATGCTAAAAAACTGTATAAATATATCATTTATGTTATAAACATATATAATATAAAGGTTTTTATCTAACTTTAACAGCTGGATAACATAAACTTTGCAATTATGAAATCAAGCCTTAACTAGAGACTAAATTGAAAAATAGAACAAGATTTTTAACTTTTATAATCACCCTATTTCCCTTGACTGTTTATGGACAATCAAGTGATGAAAAATCAATCAGTTTTTCATATGAACAATTACAACCTATTTTCAAAATTTTACGAACCCAATCAACAACAATAAGTCCCTCATGTATTGAAACCTTAAAAGATATTCATGAATTGAAAAAACAAAAAGCCAATAACAAGTTTGACAATGACAGGGATGTCAACAGTAAAATATTAAGAGCCCTATACAACAATGCATTGGAATTTTGCAAAGTGGACGCGAGAAATATATGCAGTCACCAAGTTCCCATTTCCATACGCATGGAATGTAGAAAGCTTTCCGATTAACAATCTCCATACGCTGAAAAACCGGATCAATATATATATTTACAATTTTTTTATTTCCAACGCCAGTTTTTGATTTCTGGCATATCTTCACCATATTGGCGAATATATAATTCATGCTCAACAAGTTTGTCTCTCACAAACTGGTCTATATAAGCTATTTTTGATTTGTAACGATCAACCCTGTTCATGATATTTGATACCAAGTGATAACGATCAAGATTGTTCAATACAACCATATCAAAAGGTGTTGTGGTTGTTCCTTCTTCTCTGAAACCATGAACATGAAAATTTCTTGCATTGCTTCGTTTATAAATAAGCGAGTGAATTAATCTTGGAAAACCATGATAAGCAAAGATAACTGGTTTGTTGATTGTAAACAAGGCATCAAATTCTTGATTTGACAATCCATGTGGATGCTGATCATCTGTCATGAGAGTCATCAGGTCAACAACATTGATAAAACGAATTTTGAGATCTGGTACATATTCGTTAAGAATTTTGGTAGCCGCCAATGCTTCAAGCGTTGGCACATCACCAGCGCATGCCACAATGACATCGGGTTCTATTCCTTTATCGTTACTGGCCCATTCCCAAATGCCAAGGCCTTTATAACAATGTTTAATTGCCTCATCCATGGTAAGCCACTGGGGCTCTGGCTGCTTGCCGGCAACAATAACATTGATACGGTCCGAACTTTTTAAACAGTGACTCGTGACCAGCAACAGGGTATTAGCATCTGGTGGCAAATAAACCCTGCTCATTTTAGGTTTTTTCGAAACAACATGATCTATGAAACCGGGATCTTGATGACTGAACCCATTATGATCCTGCCGCCAAACATGTGAAGTCAAAAGGATATTTAAAGACGAAATTGGCCGCCGCCATTCCACCTTGCTCGCCTCGTCCAACCACTTTGCAAATTGATTGACCATTGAGTCGACAATATGGATAAAGGCCTCGTAACAGGAAAACAATCCATGTCTTCCAGTCAATAAATATCCTTCAAGCCAACCCTCAACCGTATGTTCACTTAAAATTTCCATCACCTGTCCCTTATGGGCCAAATGATCATCGTAATCATATATTTCGGCATTCCAGACCCGATCGGTTACTTCAAATACCTTATTCAAACGATTTGAATTATTTTCATCAGGGGAAAGAAGCAAAAATTTTTCAGGATTCTTTTTAATGACATCTCTTAAAAACTCCCCCATTATCCTGGTTGATTCAGCAATTACATGACCATGTTTCGTCATTTTTACTGCATATTGTCGATAATCAGGTAACTTCAAGGGTCGTCTGAGCAACCCGCCATTCCCATTGGGATTGGCGCTCATACGTTTATCTCCCTTGGGTGCCAATTCAGCAATTTCAGGAAATATTGCCCCTTTTTCATCAAATAACGCATCAGGATGATAGGATCTCATCCATTTTTCTAATAATTTCAGATGTTTTGGATTGCTCAAATCCCCAAAAGGAACCTGATGTGCACGCCAATAATCCTCCACTTTTTCTCCATCAATGGTTTTCGGACATGTCCAACCTTTTGGGCTTTTAAAAATAATGGCTGGCCATAATGGACGACCGGTATCATTATTTTTGCGTGCATTCTGTTGTATTCGATGAATACGATTGAATGCAGTATTCATGGCTGAAGCCATTTTCTGATGCATTGAATCTGGATCATTGTCTTCAACAAAAATTGGATCATAGCCGTACCCCTTGATTAAATTGATTAATTCCTGATGGGATATACGTGCCAATATAGTTGGGTTTGCAATTTTATAGCCATTCAAATGAAGAATGGGTAAGACAGCACCATCTGTTTTTGGATTAACAAATTTATTACTGTGCCATGATGTTGCCAAAGGTCCTGTTTCTGCCTCACCATCACCTATAACACATGCAACGGTCAGATCAGGATTGTCAAATATTGCCCCATATGCATGTGAAAGCGAATATCCAAGTTCTCCACCCTCATGAATGGATCCTGGTGTTGGTGCACCTGTATGGCTTGGAATGCCGCCGGGAAAGGAAAATTGTTTGAACAATTTCTGCATTCCCACTTCATCCTGTGTAATCTCGGGAAAAAGTTCTGTATAAGCCCCTTCAAGATAGGTTGACGCCACAACCCCAGGAGCCCCATGACCTGGCCCAGCTATAAAAAGAATATCGTTATCTCGTTCTCTGATAATACGGTTGAGATGAAGATAAATGAAATTGAGGCCCGGGGTTGTTCCCCAATGTCCAAGCAATCGTGGTTTGGTATGTTCCAGTTTCAATGGTTCCCTCAATAAAGGGTTATTCATTAGATAGATCTGTCCGATGGATAGATAATTGGCGGCATGCCACCATTTATTAAATAAGTCCACTTCATGTTCAGATAAAAGCTTTTTATCAGTCATTTTTTACTCCTTGATAAATAGCTATTGTTAAACTCAATAAGAGTTATTAAAACCCCGGATTCATGCACGCTGTTTCGAATTTAATAAAAGCTGTTGTATTTCTTTCAATATGATGAACTCCTCATTGGTCGGGATTGTATATACCTTGATATTGCTTTCTGAAGTACTGATCAGTTCATTTCCATCTTTATTTGCCTGTTCATCGATTTCAATCCCTAGCCAAGACAAAGTCTGACAGACTACAGACCGGACATATGTGGCATGTGCACCGATACCAGCTGTAAAAATCAATCCGTCAATCCCTTTTAGACAAACAATTAGCCGACCTATTTCTCCAATCAGTTTATAAATAAACAAATCCAGTGCCTGTTTGGCAAATTTCGATTTTGGTCCATTTTGGGCAATTTCATGAATAAGACCTCGCATATCACTTGAAACCTCGGATACACCTAACAAACCAGATTGTTTCCAGATTATATCCTCAATTTCATCGGGAGACCTTTTTTCTTCACGAGTCATATATAAGACGACATTTGGATCGATCTGTCCAGTACGTGTACCCATCACCAAACCGTCCAAGGGCGTAAAACTCATGGACGTATCAATGGACTTTCCCTTATTTATAGCCGCAACGCTTGAACCATTTCCAAGATGCGCCACAACTATCTTACCCTTAATCAGGGGGGATTTATTTTTTTGCAAATAATGCACGATATAATGATAGGAAAGACCGTGAAACCCATAACGTCTCAATCCACTATCATAATATTTTCTTGGAAGGGCAAAGCGTTTAGCTTTATCTGGCATCGTGGCATGAAAAGCGGTATCAAAACAAGCAACCTGAGTAATATCCGGATATTTATCCATTATGACTTTCATGGGAGCAAGGCTGGCCGGTTGATGCAAGGGTACAAACGGTGTTAATGAATCCAGATAACTGTAAATTTTTTGATCAATAACAACAGGACGGTAATATTTCATCCCACCATGAACCACACGGTGACCGATTGCCAGAATTCTATCTTTTTTCATAAAATCGAAAAGCCATTTCAAGACCTGATCCAACAATTCATCCCTGGCATCAAGTTTTGCATATTGACCATCTGTCCATTTTTTTTCATGAATGATTTTATCTTGACGATCGGTTATTTTCAAATGGGGTCCTGATCCAATCCCCTCTAGTAATCCTTTGGAATATAATTCAAAATCTGAATTATTCTGACTCCGATACAGAGAAAATTTTAGACTTGATGAACCCGCATTAATGATTAATACGACCGATGCCATACACGAAACCCTTCTAGAAAAATAACCTATATATCTAGAAAAGCATAAAGTTAAAAAACTGTTTTAATCAATCAATAGCATAAATAATTGTGGATAAATCAATTAATTCATAAATTTATATTCAGTTTCTCTTCAGCCTTTCACATACTTAATGATTAATCGTAATTCTTTTTTTGTCAAAAGGATAATGTTAAAATTTACTCCTTAATAATCTTGCCTGATCACGTTTCCAGTCACGATCAGCTATTGCCTGACGTTTATCCGCTTTTTTCTTACCCTGACCTAGACCTAGTGTTACCTTGGCTATCCCCCGGCTGTTAAAAAAAATATCCAGTGGAACCAATGTCATACCATTCCTACTTATAGCCCCTAGCAATTTAAAAATTTGTTTTTTATGAAGTAGCAGTTTCCTGGGGGCGCGTGGATCAAATTTTGAAAAAAATCCGCCCTGATATTCAGGAATATAGCTATTGAAAAGCCATATTTCCCCTTCCCTTTCCCCTGCATGGGCCTCGTTAATCGTGGCCCGTCCTAAACGCAAACTTTTTACTTCCGGACCCTTTAACATTAAACCCGCTTCCACCTTATCAACAATGGAATAGTTGAACGTGGCTTTACGGTTTTTTGCCACGTTTCCAAAAGAGATTAGAGAATTTTTCTTTTTTTCCGCCATTTAACCCAATAATCCCACTTTTTCCAATGCCTCTTTAACCCTAATCCGCGTTTTCTCCGCAACAGGCGCAAGCGGTAAACGGCAAGTCTCTCCTGCCAACCCCAAAACGGACGCTGCAAATTTAACGGGGCCTGGATTGCTCTCAATAAAAAGGGCATCATGTAAAACAGACAAACGATCCTGCATAGCCATTGCATTGGCAATATGACCATCCTTCCAGGCCTGTTGCATTTCTGCGCATAATTTTGGTGCAATATTAGCCGTCACACTGATACAACCATCACCACCAGCGGCCAAAAATGAAATCGCGGTACCATCTTCCCCCGACAACTGGTTAAAATTCTTTTTAACCGCCCGTCTTACCTGAATGGGTCGGACAAGATTAGCCGTCGCATCTTTGACACCAACAATATAGGGATTTTCTGCAAGTCTTGCCATAGTCTCCACAGACATGTCAATTACTGAGCGGGCTGGTATATTATAGATATAAACAGGAAATTCCGTCGCCTCTACAATTGACATATAATGACAATACAATCCTTCCTGGGTTGGTTTGTTATAATAAGGTGTTACGACCAAAGCAGCTGTCGCGCCAATTTCTTTTGCAAATTTAACCATTTCAATAGCTTCAGATGTACTATTTGATCCGGCTCCTGCCAAAACTGGAACCCTACCATTTGCAACCTTGACCGCCACTTCAACAATTTTCCGATGTTCTTCATGAGATAAAGTTGGACTTTCCCCTGTTGTACCAACGGGAGCCAGTACAGAAGTCCCCTCCTGGATCTGCCAATCCACAAATTTTTCAAAAGTAGGAATATCCAGTGAACCATCCTGTTTCATCGGGGTAATTAATGCCGTGATTGAACCTTCAAACCATATACTCATGTTGTCATTATTCCTTATCAATCATTGATATTCAATTATATATTAAATAAGTGTATCAAAATTTTATAAAATTATATATGGACTATACACTCTGACGATATTGTGAAGCAGGATACACCCCCAAAAGAACATAATCATCTGAATAAAATTTCAGTTCATTCAAGGCCTGATTTAACGGGTCATTGTGAACATGTCCTTCCACATCAACTAAAAATTTGGTTGCAACAAACCCCCCTTTATCCATACAGCTTTCCAAACGTGTCATATTTACATTATTTGTCGCAAAACCTCCCAATGCCTTGTAAAGGGCGGATGGAATATTTTTCGTTTTAAATAAAACAGTCGTCATCATGTTTTCACGTTGCGTTGGAATTTTCTTCTCACGTGAAACGATATAAAAGCGGGTTGTATTATAATTTTCATTTTCAACATTGTATCTTAATACATCCAGCCCATTCAATTCTGCCGCAAGTTCCGATGCAATTGCCGCATCTTCCCTGTTATTCATTTTTGCTATAATTTCAGCAGCACCTGCTGTATCAAATTCTGTTATCCGTTCAAGCGACAAATCATTGATTATTTCCGAAACCTGCCCCATTGCCACCGGATGTGTGTGAACCCTTTTGATATCAGAAATTTTTGCATTCTTGATACCTATTAGACAATGTTCAATCCTTTGGAAATGCTCACCAACAATAAAAAGTCCCGAAGAAGGCAAAAGATTATGAATATCAGGCACTCTTCCAACTAAATTATTTTCGCATGGCAACATGGCTTGTTCAGCCTTTCCAGACTGCACAGCTTTTATCGTTTCAATAAAATTTTCACAAGGTAACGTTACCCATCCCCGCCTTGCCGAACGACAGGCCATATCCGAATAGGCACCTGGTCGACCCTGAAAGGCAATAATTTTGGCAGTCATAAAATAATCCTATTAAATAATTCGTTTTCTTATCCGTTCAAGATCGTCTGGTGTATCAATTCCCAATGGCGCTTCATCTATTACAGCACAACCAATATTCATTCCAGCTTCCAAAGCTCTCAATTGCTCGAGTTTTTCTCGTTTCTCAAGTAAAGATTGAGGCAAGTTTATAAAACGGTTGAGAGATTTTCGCGTATATGCATAAATACCGACATGATGCCATAATGGACCCTTTCCCCATGGAATTGTTGCACGAGAAAAATACAGAGCCTTCGCAAATAATAAATCCTCAATAAAACTGCAAGCCACCTTTACTACGGAAAAAGCCGTCTTTTCAAATTCATTTTTCACGGGAGCTATTAAGGTTCCGATATCTATTCCAGAATACTTCAGCGGTATCATTGATTTACAAATATCTGATGGATCAATGAGGGGTAAATCGCCCTGAACATTGATAATCGTATCAATGTGATCATATTCCTGCAGTAAGGATAGCGCCTGATAAATTCGGTCTGAACCAGATAAAAGATTTGGATCCGTATCAATTGCCCTGCCCCCGTTCTCCCTGACAATCTCCGAAATTTCCCTGTCACCTGAAGCTACAACCACTGGTCCGATTTTCGTTTTTAAAGCCTGTTCCATCACCCTGACTATCATAGGTTTTCCACCGATATCAACCAGGGATTTTCGTGGCAGTCGAGTTGAGGCCAATCGTGTTGGAATAAGGATCAAAGCAGGCTTCATCAACAATTCTCTATAAATAATATATATATCAGTTTTTCTTTATGTTGTATTATTAATAATAAGCTTTTATTCTATAATCAATTTAATAATCATAGTTGTTGTTCAAGAAACCAAAGAAAAATAAAATGGATAGTTTTGACTGGAACCGTATAGCTGCAGCTTGTGTCATATCCTGTGGAATATTGTTTGGTAGCTGGTTGATAAGTAAGATCCTGATTCCTTACTCACCGCTTACATCATCAGTATATGCTAGTGAAAATCAAGAAACCATTGATCTCAAAACCGCCGATATAGGCAAAGGAAAAATCATTGCCTCACAACAATGCGGAGTATGCCACAGTTTCAGACAGGGTGAACCTGATAAAATAGGGCCTTCACTTTTTAATATCAAAAATAAAAAAATTGCCTCCAGTCCAAACTTTAATTACTCTTCCTCGCTTAAAATTCATGAAAACGAATACTGGACAGTGGAAAATCTAAATAAATGGCTTGCCAAACCACTCGCTTTTGCTCCCGCTACTCTAATGGCTTATGGTGGTCTTTCATCTAATAAGGATCGGGCGGATGTTATTGCATATCTGAATTCTCTGACAGGCAATAATCCTCCTTCAGGACAAAAATAAAAAAACTAAAATAAAGAACCATTTGCATATGTAATAAATTGCAACTATGCTTACCCCAAAAAATGATTTTTGAAAAATT
>NZ_JAXOQA010000059.1:0-11102 GCF_047307945.1 Commensalibacter sp. A3DC
TTTCTCTCGCCTTCGGGGCACTTTACTGTTTACTGGCAGTTATATTTTCTTCACTTACCTCCCATTTACCAGATCAATATTTCATTAATGATGGCAGAAATATGAGTCGAATAGCGGATAATATATTATTCATTCACGGATTAGCCTTGATATCAGTTTCCATATTACAAAAAATATGGAAACTGAATTTACATTTTTTTCTAATCGGATGTATATTTACGCTAGGATTAACTTTGTTTTGCTCAGGTGTCTTTTACATCAGTTTCACCGGTTTTCATCCATTTTTACCCATAGCACCAATCGGAGGTACTCTTCTTATTTTTGGTTGGCTATATTTAGCGATTTTAGCTCTATTTCTTAAATAAAATTATTATTATTGCCATTAATTTTTATCTAAAGAATTTTCTTTCATTTTAAATTCTTCTTGTCTCACAGTTGATAATTCATGAGATGCCAAATTATTAGTTATTTGATCAGCCTGTAATGCAACAGCTTTATACAAATAATTCTTGGCATCTGTATATTCTTTTAAAAATCGGGCACTTTTGCCAGCCCTTATATATAAATTGGCTGCCTGAATCCGATCACCTTTTGATTCATAAGCCATAGCCTGAATAACAAGCGCCCTAACCATTGCTCTATATTCAATTTGTTGACGACGGCTTACCTCTACAAATCTTGACGTGGTAATAGCATCATCATATTTCCCATTTCTATAATTCAACAATGCATGCAATTCACCTTGATCCGCTTTCCAACTATCCTCTTTTCTTGCATTTTTATCTTTTAGAATTAATTGATCAAGCTTTTGAGAAGCTTTAACCAACAAGGAAATATTATTTTGATCGTTAGCAATCAATCCTATGAAAAAATAAGCCCGTTCCCGTATATCATCTTGCGACGTTTGTACCGCATTTTGTAAAAGTCTCAAAGCCTCGTCTTGACGATGCAACCGATATAAAATGGCTGCTTCAACTAAATCCAGTTGAGGACTATTTTTTTCGTCTCTAATATATAATTCGTTACGGACAGCCTGAACAGTTTCATAAGCCTTCTGCATATTATTCATATCCAACTGAACAACAGCCAAATTATAACCTGCATTTTCAATATCATTCTGATCATCACGGGTTAAAGCTAATTGATATGATTTTAGATAATTCATTTCAGCCTGTTTTAACCGATTATAAAATACTCCCTGTTTGGCAACGTCCATAGTTCGTTGCAAAGGCTCATCTCTAGGTGGATCATTTTGTGTAACGCCGCATGCTGCCAGAAATAAAAAACCTGTAAGACAAAACGGAATCTTTTCTAAATTTCCTATCATGGTCTTACCTCTCTTGCGTGTAGACGTTTTGTTTTATGAGGCGCTTTTCCATTTCCACCCAATATCCACATACTTTTCAATTGTATAATCAATCGTTGTAAATCACCCATTGTTGATTGCAATTGAATCATCATATCCGGCAACTCTGCCGTTGCATCTTGAACATTTTTAGCTATCGGTTTCAAAGAAGGTGAAGCCTTACTTAAATCTCTGGAAACCTTTTTGAAATTAACCATGACCTTATCAGAATTTTTAACAACATGATTAATATTATTTTCAATCGGTTTCAATTGTTCAATAACATTGTTGATTGTTTGAACCATATTTTCAGCCCTTCTGATTAATTCATCATTATTAACCAAACGACCGACTGTTCCACGCCCCTGTTGAATTCCCTCAACTGTCATTTCAAGTGAAGCCATCATATTTTTTGCACTATCCATAATTGGAACAATACGTTTATGAATTTGCAATACCATTTGTGAAATCTGGTCTGCAGGATTGGGTTCTGTCTTCGCCGACAAAACAGCATAACGCCAATTTAGCGGCGTACTATACCCTCTTGTTATAGAAACAAAAGCGGCACCTGCTACGGCAAATTTACGTTTGATGGTGACTGTACTATCTCGTCTGATAAAAGTTCTGATCTGAGGATCCAGCATTGCGATTGCTGTTAAACCACCATCAGAATTGACATTGATTTTTTGTATTGTCCCCGCATTAATACCGAACACCTCCACATCATCTCCAACCGATAGATTGTCAACACCTGTTTGTGGCAGGATAATATTCAGTTGTGCCGCAGGGGTAAGCCAGTCCCGTAATACACCAGCTTCAATAATTGCACCAATAAATGCCAATAAGCATAAAAGAACAAGACCACCTGTCCACTCATTGGCATATCTTAGCTGAAATAACTGTCGCGCTTTTGTGTATCGTTTGCTGTTAAACATTTTATTTTATAACCGTATCATTCATGCAATTAAGGATAAATATTCTTATTGATTTTCCAATGTTAACCCTTTTTCCTGCAACCGCATCCAATGCGTCACCCGTTCCCTATAATAATTCCACAAAGAAAACTGTTGTGTAAAGCAAATAACACCGGCCCCTTTATTTTGTGCCGTATTCAACATTTCAAACAGTGGGAATAACAAATCTTCTGAAAATCCTTCAAAAGGGTGCTCCAATAAAATTAGATCAGGGTTTCCCAACAAGGCCCTCACACATGCAGCCCTATGTAAATCTACCGGCATCATATGGCGAGGCGTATCCATGGGAAGACCAGGCAAACCAAAAATTCGACATAGTGTCAAAGCCTGCTTGGTCAATTTATCGATAGCTAAAGAGGAATGATGCAACATTGGCATCAAGATATTGATTGCGACAGGATACATATCAACCCAACCACCCTGTTGAAATATACGACCTATTCTTCCCCTTAAGGCAGATAATCTTGGCTCATTCAGAGAGGACCATTCCATCTCCTCAAATTTGACACTTCCTTCATCTAACTTGACAATACCACTACATAAATCCGCTAAAGCAGTTGATAACTCCATACTGCCCGTTTCAACAATGATACATTCGCCTGCCCGCAATTTTAAATTGTATGGCACATAAGGCAACGCGCTTTCTTCAAATGAAGGTTTGGCGTTATCTATATTCAATAATATTTTATCCACCATCACTAAAATCCTATTGTAAATAAAATATTAACCACCATGATGAGCAAAATACCGCGCGTAAAACCTTTGGGCAATAACGTTGCAGGATCATCTGTAACTTTGACATTCATACCAGTGATACAAGAACCAACACCAATCAAAAAACCCATAACGATAAATTTTGAGGGTACCAGAATATAATCCCATCCCGTCATTGCGGCGAGGATATTACTGTAGAACATCCAAATGGAATCATGCATTGTCCCCATAAAATAAGTTACCAGGTAACCCATGAATAACGAGATAATACCAAAAACCATTCCCAGGGTAAAACTGGCAATAGTAAAAGCCCAGGCTCTTGGCACTACAATGGTTATAAAAGCATCTATTCCCATAGACGTAAAAAATTTAAGCTGTCCGCCCATTGCTAGTAAACTGCATTCCGTTACGGTCAGAATGCCATTTCTTCCTAATAAAATCATTCCCACCAGCACCGGGGCCAGTTCTCGAACCAGAACTGTAACCAGGATGGGTCCAGTCATTTTGGTTAGCCCTGCTGCGCCAAGCCATAAAATCGCTTGAGAAACCACAGCCAAACCCGCAAGACTAGCCGTAAAGAAAGTGCTGAAAAATCCACCGCCAATGGCCAACCCTACCATTCTTTTGAATTCATACTTTACTGTCCTGCGCCATGTTAGAGGAGAGATGCTTTCAACCAGCACTCCCCATGAAACTGCCAGAACAGACAAAAGAAACCGAAAATAACTGCGCGTTGCTGAACCAATTACATTCAGAACAGGCTGCATGTACCAGAAAATAACAATTCCGATTTTTCTGAAAATCGAAAAGAAACCCGGTTCTACAGTTTTCAAACGTTGATATAATGTTTGCTCCTGTTCAGCTTCACGAATACGAATGGATTCCATATATCGATCGACATCATGAATACCATTATAATTCAAGCTCGATAAAATCGTTTCGACCTGTTTATCCGATCTGGGAGCACTCTCCCTTTTGGCATACTGGTCATTATTATTTTGATAATCGTTCATCGTCTGCCAGCAAGAATAAATATATCAGCAACACCCATATCAGGAATAAAGAAATTTCCTCTTGATCTGAACAGGAAATCGTTTCTTAAAGCCGCATAGGCTTCTTGTGTCACTTGAATCGTTGCATCATCTTTAGCCATTTGTGCCATCAATGAAGACATTCCGACCACGGGCCCCCATAATGCAAAAGTTTTTGCGTCTTTGCCAAACCAGGACCCGATTGCTGGACCAACATCTATTCCAATCCCAAATGTAGAACTTGTATATTTATGGGGGATAATCTCCAGACAGGCCTCTCGCATATCTATTGCCGCTTGGGCCAATCTGATCGGGGCGGTGATGTCTGGCTCCTTTGAACATCCCGTCACAGCAATCAGATGACCGCCCATAATTCTTACGTAGAAAATACCATATTTCTGTGCGATTTTCTCCAATACAATGACTAAATTTTTGACAGGTTTGATTAATTCCACCGTATGCTGAATATCAGAAGACAAAAACCCACTAAATGAAATATCCATCATCGCAACAGCAGGATATATGGTTTGTTCGCCTTGTTTATCAAATTGACCGAAATCAATTTTATTTTTTGAAAACTGACCCGGATCTATCAGATAATCATGATTAATATCTTTTTCCGTATTTTCCAAATCATCTTTGACCGTTTTTTTCAAAAATTCTTTCTGAGAAGAAACTTTACCATTTTCATAGTGTAGTCTTTGGTGTTTGCCAATCTGGTCAAATTCAACTTGGGCCGCAACAAAACGCATTGTAACCAGCCCAGCAAAAATTTTTGTGATATGATTTATATTATAAAGATAAGGCGTATCCTCAACCAGAATTGCCCCTATTGTTCCATTTTTACCTAAAACAGGGGTAATCATCAGCGATCGATTAGAAACAGAGCTCATAAACAGTCGATATAATGCAGCCGTTCTCTGATCATGTTCAGCATTGTCCACAACAACTGTTTCACCTGCATCAAGCAATTCAAAAAAATTGGGTAATTCCGAAATAGAATATTCATATCCACCAGCATGATTATCTTCTGTCCGATCATATATATCATTGCAAATCAAGGATTTATGATCAGTTGAAAAATGCCAAATACTGACTCGATGTGCAGAAACCAGCTTGCAAAGTTTTTCGGTAAGAATAAGCGCTTCATTTCTGGGGTCAAAAACTTCCGGCGTTGAGGCTACCATCTCGATAGCATCACTTTCCTGTTCAACCACATTTTGAATGTGCTGGAAACGCAGACCAAGTTTATCCATACGATGTCCCTGATAAATTAGTAATCCCGCCATTGATGCGGCCAATGCAACAACCAACAAGGAAAAAAGCAGATTCTGCTTTGCACCTGAAGCTACAAAACCAGAAAAATCTTTTTCTGGTATAACAATCATGATAACCCATTTCTGTATTGAATCAGGTAATCTGGAAGTTACGCAAATATAATTGCCAGCGACTTGTTTCTGTTTATCAATAATATTTTTTGAATTTTTTTTCTGATCCTGTTCCTGACCAAGATCAGGTTTTTTTTCCATTTTAAAGGAATGAATACCAGAACCTTGGATCTGAAATTGATCATATGCCCTAGCTATCACGGGATTTACCGCAGGATTTATTTTTGAATCTTGGGGATTCCATTCATTTCCAACGAAATAGGTCAATAGATTGGGAGAGGCAATAATATGACCAGTATTGTCAATGATTATGATCCGCGCATTATTGCTCAGTTTTATGGAAGCCAAAAATTTCGTCAATTCTTGCAAGGAGATATTCATTGCAAAAACATTTTTTTTCCCATCTTTATCCACAAAAGGTATAGATGCTGTCACCGCCAAGCCTTTTTTTGTTGGCATCAAAACAGGTGATGACCAAGTCAATTTATTATTTTCAACAGCTGTATGATACCAGGCACGTAAACGAGGATCATAGGCGTTGGCTGGCATATAACGTGTTTTAATAACCTTTTTACTGTCAAAAACGTGATATTCCTCTAAAAAACGTCCACCTTTTTGATCTGGCTCCAATGTTATAACCCTTACTTGGTCAGGATGATCAGGAACACGTTCAACCATATTGAAACGACCGTCACTATCAGCCAAGTAAAAAGATTCAGCCTGTTTCGTACGATGTAAACTGCTCATCGCATAACTATAAAACATTCCCCATTTATATTCGGATGGAATATGACTTAACATATCAACCGCCAATCCCCCACCCTTGGTGGCTGGATTGAGATAAGACAATATTTCTTCGGAAATCCTGGATTGTTCGGTCCGCAAAATCACATGTGATAATTTTGAAATCCCAGCTTTTGTCGTGTGATAAGAATGAAGGGTCACCCCAACCACAACAAAAGAGACCAAAATAACCCCAAGCACGGGAATACCAATTCGCAGAAAAAAACGCCACAAACGATTTACTGGATTTTTGGTTGGATCAACAATTTCACCAGCAGGCACCTATCATCCCCTTGATTTAAACCATTCAAAATTTTTATTATTTTAAATAATTAAGTTAGCAAAATCCATATTCTATATGAAAAAATAACTAACATAAAATAAATTATAATAGACTGATATTATGAATCATCATAATTATAGCTGTTACTATATATTAGTTTGCATAAATTACCAAATTTGCTTATTAAAACAGTTAAAAAACTTATGAAGCTTAGCATTGTCATGATAGCAAAAGTATTTTAACATAAAAATAGATTTGCAAAATCAATATATTTCTCAACAATTTATTATCATAACATTGAGTTTTGTATGGCTTTATATTCAGTATTGTTTGTCTGTTTGGGTAATATTTGTCGTTCCCCCATGGCTGAAGCTGCTTTCAGTCTAGAAGTCAAAAAAAGAAAATTGCCAGTTTCTGTTGATTCTGCTGGATTAGGAGCGTGGCATATTGATCAACCCCCAGATCCGCGTACCATACATGAGGTCATGAAACATGGAATAGACATTCGCCATTATCTTGGAAGGCAAATTCAGCTACAGGATTTTCATGATTTTACACATATAATTGGCATGGATCATAAAAATATCGTTCAATTAAAAAAATTGGCACCATATGATACAGATAGTAAAATAAAATTATTGCTTGATTATATTCCCAATCATCAGAATGAAGAAATTTCAGATCCCTATTACAAAAATCAAGATGCTTTTTCACTAACATGGTCTCAAATAAACGAGGCTTGTCATAATCTGGCAAATTATTTTGAACAGCAAATATCATGAATATTTACCCTCCCTCTGCCCTCATTTCTATTGCGGAAAAATATCTTAATGACAAGATAGAACAAGCACAACCCTTAACCCAGGGTGATGTTTCCGAAACATTCCATATCATAACAAAAAACAAGAAAAATTATGTGATCAAAAATGGTGCATCTCCTCAAAGTGAGGGAAAAATGCTTAAATTTCTTGCAAGTAATGGCATTGATGTTCCAAAGGTCATTCTTGCCAATTCAGAAATTTTAATTTTGGAAAGAATTAAGGAAACAAATTCTTTTTCCTTGGAAACATGGTCCAATCTTGGAAAAATGTTAACCAAACTTCATAACATCCATAACTCCAATTATGGCTGGGAGGACAATTATGCTTTTGGAACAATCAATGTTATCAATACACCTTCATCTAGTTGGGTAAAATTTTGGGGTGAATGGCGTTTGGCATGTTACCTGTCCCATTTACCGGTAACAACTGCCAAAAAAATAGAACATCTTGTTATCAAACTTGATGACTTTTTGCCTGATCATCCTATAGCCAGCCTCCTTCATGGAGATTTGTGGACCGGTAATATCCTTGCCCATTACAATCAACCCTATTTAATTGACCCAGCCTGTTATTATGGCCATAATGAAGTTGATATTGCCATGTTAAACCTTTTTGGTAATCCTTATGACATTTTTTATCAATCTTATAATCTTCTTGAGAAAGGATGGCAAAAACGTTTGGCAATTTATCAAATATTCCCTTTGATTATTCATTACATTCTTTTTGGAAATTATTATTTACGAATGCTAAACAAGATTCTTGATGATCTAAAAATATAAATTCAGATGTTTTTATCTTTTATTCCATCATATGCACAAAAAATCCGTAAGGTGTAAATGGTAAAATCATCAGCCTGATTAAACCGATATTTTATACGTAACATTTAATTTATATTGAATTAATTCATTAATAATCTATTTACTAACATAAAATAAATTTAAATACGAAACTATGAATAAATTGAAACAAGATAACCTAAACACTATAGACTTATCCTGGTGGATTATAGTCATACTTGGCCTGTTGACTGCGATTGGTCCCCTTGCAACAGATATGTATCTTCCCGCCTTTCCTCAGATCAGTCAAGATTTGGCAGGTTATGGCAATGGTGCAGCCCAGATCACCTTAACGGTATGGTTTATCGGCTTAGCCATTGGTCAATTTACATCTGGTCCGATATCTGACCGATACGGACGTCGGGCTCCTCTATTTTTAGGCATGTTACTTTTCACTTTAGGTTCGGCAGGTTGTGCAATCTTTTCAAATTTTTATCTTTTTTGCTTATGCCGCCTTCTTTCATCGCTAGGAGGTTCAACCGCCATGGTTGTTCCTCGAGCCATGGTAAGGGATATTGCCACCGGAAAGAAAGGCATTAAAATAATGGCGCAACTGGCATTGGTTGGTGCGATTGTTCCTATTGCAGCACCAACACTTGGTGGTCTCATTGTTGCCAAATTTCCCTGGCGCGTCCTATTCTGGATAATGACAATCTACGGCTTTTTGGGTACTGTTTCAGTAATAATAATGCTTCCTGACACTTTACCCATTAGATACCGCATTCAATCCTCTATCCGATCAATTTTATGGCGATATATTCGCATTGTTCAAGAACCTGTCTTTAGTTCAAACACTTTGATAACCAGTTTTGGACTTTTCATGATATTTGCCTATTTGAGCGGTACACCTGACATATTGAGTAATGTTATGCATTTTTCTAAATTGCAGCTAGCACTTTGGTTTGGTATCAATTCCGCTGTAATTGCCGGTTGTAATCAGCTTAATGGTATTCTAATCAACAAATTTAAACCAAGCTTTTTGACAAACTGTGCGGTAAATGTAGCATTTATCGTTTCAATCCTGTTTATTATTCTTTGCTTTTTACCACTACCTCATAATTGGCTAGGCATTATATTTGTTTGTTCTCCAATTGTAATAATCATGGGATGCCTAGGATTTATTTTTCCTAATTGTACCATATTTGCCTTTACCCTACATGGAAGAAAAATAGGAAGTGCGTCCGCATTATTGGGAACCATTCAATTCATCCTTGGTGCATTAAGCAGCTGGATCATGGGTCTTTTGCCACAAGATAACATGCTCTACGTAGCAATTGGTGTTTTTATAGGAGTATTGGGATTCTTTCTTTGTAATTTATGGCGTCAATATGCGACATGCAAAATTATTTCAAAAATGCAAGAAAGAGTAAACAAAGGAAATAATAATTTTGATCGACTTATCAAAGATTTGAAATAAAAATACCCATTTAAAATGGGTATTTAAAACTATTCAGATAAAACCCTAAGTTAATTGTAACGCTTTATCAGAAAAATCATGCAATTTGTTATAAGTTCCTGCATCTTTTTGAAGTTCCTGTTCTTCAGCAGGGAATATCTCATGCAATTTCTTGGCCCATTTTCCCTGGACTTGCTCAGGAAAACATTTTTTAATCAGGTTCACCATAATTGAAACTGATACAGAGGCACCAGGAGAGGCACCCAGTAAAGCGGCAAGGGATTTATCACTGGATGTTATAACCTCGGTACCCATTTGCAGGATTGGTTTACCATATGGATCTCTTTTGATAATTTGAACACGCTGTCCAGCAACCTGAAGTTTCCAATCTGATTTTTTTGCCTGGGGATAGAAACGGAGTAAAGCATTAATACGGTCGTCCATCGTTTGTGTACTCTGGCGAATAAGATATCGAATAAAGTCGATATTATGTATCGCCACAGATAATAAAGGTTCAATATTTTCCAAACGAACCGATGAAAGGAAATCAAAATATGAACCCTTTTTTAGAAATTTAGTTGTAAATCCGGCAAATGGACCAAATAGGATTGATTTATTACCATCAATGACACGTGTATCCAAATGCGGTGCCACAACAGTAGGCAATCCTTCCATGGATAGGCTGTAAACCTTGGCATGGTGCTGTTCTACAATCGTGGGATTATCACATCGTAACCATTGACCGCTTACTGGAAATCCACCCAGTCCACGTCCTTCAGGTATGCCGGATTTCTGTAACAATAATAGTGCTGCGCCACCTGCACCTATAAAAACGAATTTTGATAAAACAATATTTTCGTAACCACTTATCCGATTTTTATATTTTATTTCCCAAACACCATTAACCCGTTTTATATCAACAACCTGCTCATCATATTGAATGGAAACGTCATCATATTTTTCAAGTTGTGCCAATAATTTACGTGTCAAGGCACCATAATTGACATCTGTACCGCCCTTCACACGTGTCAATGCAATTTTTTCACTTGCATTTCGACCATTACCAACCAGCGGCGCCCATTCCTTAACTTTTTGATGATCTTCAGTGAATTCCATTTTTGCAAATCCTGCAAATTCACGAATTTTATCATATCGATGCTTTAAAAATGCAACATTATCAGCCCCATAAACAAAACTGCAATGAGGTACTGGATTTATAAAATCCCGAACCGTTGTAAATTTCCCTTGCTCGACTAAATAGCTCCAAAACAAGCGTGAAGTCTCAAATCTGGAATTCGTGACAATTGCGCGGGTTAAATTTATTTCCTCCCCCTTAATAAAGGGAGTGTAATTCAATTCGCACAAACCAGCATGACCTGTTCCCGCATTATTCCATGCCGCTGAACTTTCATCGCCACCTTCGGAACATCTTTCTAAAATGGTAATTTTATAATCAGGATTAAATTCTTTTAATAATGTGCCCAACGTAGAGCTTACAATGCCAGCACCAACAAGGACAGCATCTTTGACT
>NZ_JAXOQA010000060.1:0-11005 GCF_047307945.1 Commensalibacter sp. A3DC
GATTTTCAGATATTCGGCACTTTATAAAAGATTTTATTGAATGACAATCTTTCATATATACTTTATTGATTAGAATTAATTCATGTGTTTTATATGCAACAATTTTAGTCCTGTATACAACCGTCCTCGATTAGGAGACTGTACAGCTGTTTTTCACTAACATCTTGTGATGTGAAAGCTTTTCCTATCCCATTGACAAGTATAAACGTTATTTTATTGTTTTGGCTTTTTTTATCATGTTTCAAATGATTAAGAAGATTTGAGGCCCGTATGGGTTGAGAAAGCCTTTTTATTGTAACAGGTAGGTTTACAGATTCGAAATGATGGATGACACGTTGTGTGTCTTTCTCCGGACATATTCCCATTTGGGTGCATAATTTGAATATCAGGCAGCAACCCAGTGCAACGGCTTCTCCGTGCAGTAAACGACCATCATAACCCAGTTCCGCTTCCAGGGTATGTCCCAAGCTGTGACCGAGATTCAGGAGGTTTCTGCCTGTCGATTGCTGTTCATATTCATCATTTTGAATAATCCTTGCTTTAAATTGACAAGCCATTTCGATGGCCTTGGCCAGACAGGCATGTTCTTTACTTATGACTTTTTTACCGTTTTTTTCACACCATTTGAATAATTCTGGATCATTGATCAAACCAGCTTTAACAATTTCTGCATAACCGGCCTGTAATTCTCTTTGGGGGAGTGTGTCCAAAATCTTTGTATCTGCGAGAACGGCTTCTGGTTGGTAAAAGGCCCCAAGCAGATTTTTACCCACCGATGTATTGATACCGGTTTTTCCGCCTACGGAAGAATCGACTTGAGAAAGCAGGGTGGTGGGGATTTGAATGAATGGCACTCCACGTAACACGGTGGCTGCTGAAAATCCTGCCAAATCTCCTGTAACACCACCACCGAATGCCAAAATCGTTGAATTTCGCTCAACCCCTTTTTCTAACAATGTTTGCGTGACTTTTTCATAATATTGAAAAGATTTTGTTTTTTCACCAGGAGGAAGCAGGATAACCTCATAATTTACGTGTACTAAATCAAGACTATGGATAAGTTTGTCCAGATGAAGGTCGGCAACTGTCTGATCCGCCAGAATAAAAACTTTCTTTTGCTTTAATAAAGGTAAAATCAGTGTTCCACATTGCTGTAATATATCAGAACCAATGATTACGTCGTAATGATTTTTTGACAGGGTTATGGGTAAAATATGCATTTTACTTGAATTTTCTAGAGCTGAGATAACAAGATTAATTGTTGTATCAATGTCTTTATCCTTACATTCAACGACAATATCTGCCTCGGCATAGACAGGGTAACGTTTTTCCATAAGGGAGGAGAGTATCTCTTTTTTATTATCGACATTCAATAAGGGGCGGTTGGTATTTTTGGAAACGCGCTTGAAAAGTGTTTCCAGATCACAATGTAGCCAAAGGGTGGTTGCTTTTTCCTTTAAGGTTTTTCTTGTCTCCGGATGCATGTAGGCTCCACCACCTGTTGCGAGAATCAAGGGGGCTTGATCCAATAAACGTTGGATAACCTGGTTTTCCACACGACGGAATTCCTCTTCTCCATATTGTTCGAAAATATCGGCGATACTGCATCCAGCCGTAGTTTCTATTTCTTTATCCGAATCGATGAAGGGTATGGAAAGCAAGTCTGCGATTTTTTTACCAATCGTTGTTTTTCCAGCCCCCATCAGACCGATTAAAACAAGTGGTCGATTTAGTAATTTGCTAGGTATATCAGTCATGTGGCCGATCAAATACAGGAATAAAAATTGATAAATTGAGATTTTATTTAATTTTTGAGAGAATTTATAAAATCCAGACTATTAAAAATTAATTGTAGTATGGTATGAAATCAAGCTGTTATTATTAAAACATCAACGAGTAATTTTACATCAGGAAGCCATAATGCGTCGATTATTTGTTATTCTCTTTGGATTAATAGTTATATTGCTTGTGGCAGGGGTAGTGTTTTTTGGCTTGCAAACACCCGAAACGCCGATCAGAGAAGTTCACAAGGTTATTTCCATTCCCAAAGCCCAGCAACATACAACTTTGCCATCTGTACCTGTTGTCCCTGGCGCTCCCCCCATTATCGTTCCCTACAACAATGCAAACGCTCATAATGCTTCAGCGCGTGCTCCGATAAACACTCCAACAATTCCCCAGCCTGGAAAAGTTCCTGGAAATGCGTTGAATACAATGCCCAATCAATAGATTTTGAATAAATCATGAACAGGGATCTGATTGATTTCTTTTTGGAAATGCTGGTGGCAGAGAGAGGGGTTACCGCAAATACATATCAGGCCTATCAAACTGATTTAAAAGATTTTATGGATTATTTGCAAGCCAGAGATCTAGAAATAGACAGGGTTTCTAAACGTGATATTCATCAATATTTTGAATTTTTGGGTCGAAAGGGAAAAACAGCGCGAACAGCAATAAGAAGGTTGTCATGTCTGCGTCAGTTTTATGGTTTTTTGGTTCAGGAGAATATTTGCTCCGATGATCCCACTTATTTAATGCAATCCCCCTGTTTGCCACAATCATTACCCAAATATCTGAGCGAACAGGAAGTTTTTAACCTGTTATCAGCAAGTGAATTCCTTGACGATTACAGACGATCACTTGTTGCCAAGGCAGCTTTGGAAATTCTGTATAGTTCGGGATTACGCATATCTGAGTTGTTATCTCTGCGCAAGGACCAGATTCAGCAAGCAACAAAAATTTTGCGAATATACGGAAAAGGCAGACGTGAAAGGTTAATACCTGTTTCAGATGCAGCGGTAAAAGCGGCATTGGTGCTTAAAAAAAACGATGCGAGTTTAAAGAGTGTCTTTCTGTTTCCTGGACGAAACCCGCAAAATCATTTAACGCGGCAGGGATTTGATAAAATATTGTTCGAAGTTGCATTAAAGGCCAATCTTGATCCTTGCAGGCTGTCTCCCCATGTTTTACGTCATTCATTTGCCAGTCATATGTTGGCACATGGGGCAGATTTGCGTTCATTGCAGATGATGTTGGGGCATGCTGATATTTCGACGACACAAATTTATACCCATTTACAGACTGAACACCTAAAAAAAATAGTGCAGGATTTTCATCCCCTGAGTATGAAAAAATAATTTTATTAAAAAAATATTGTAATTTATACAATTAAAAATTTATTTGATTGATAATATACATTACACTGATCTGTTATTAACGTTTAATTGGTAATCTTTTATAATCATGCGTCAATTTTTGGACTTTGAAAAATCCGTTGCAGAACTCGAAAATAAAATTTATGAATTGCAACGTGTTGAAACCGCCACAGAAATTAATATTGCCGAAGAATTGCAAACGCTTACGGAAAAGGCTGAAAAACAGCTGCGAGTTATATATAACAAACTAACACCTTGGCAAAAAGTTCAGGTGTCACGACACGCGCAACGTCCGCATGCTTTGGATTATATCAAAGGTATGATTGAAAACTTCATGCCATTGGCAGGGGATCGTCTTTATGCAGAAGATCATGCCATTATCGGTGGATTGGGAAGATTCAAAGGGCAATCTGTTGTTGTGATAGGGATAGAGCGAGGTTCCGATCTTGATACAAGACTAAAGCATAATTTTGGGATGGCCAGGCCTGAAGGATATAGAAAAGCTCAACGTTTAATTAAACTGGCAGGACAATTTAATTTACCGATTATCATGTTGATTGACACGCCAGGAGCATGGCCTGGGATTGATGCAGAACAACATGGTCAGGCTGAGGCCATTGCAAAATCAATTGAGACATGCCTTAGGGCAACAACTCCCATTGTCTCCGTTATCATTGGTGAAGGTGGATCGGGAGGGGCAATCGCTCTGGCAACGGCTGACAAAATTCTGATGCTTGAACATGCGATTTATTCAGTTATTTCTCCTGAGGCTTGTTCCTCCATATTATGGCGGGATGCATCACAAGCGGCTCAGGCGGCAGGCGCATTACGTTTGACGGCTCAGGATTTGTTGAAATTCAAATTAATTGATCAAATTATCGAGGAACCGGTTGGTGGAGCGCAACGAGATCCAGAAACTGCGATCAGTAATGTTCAAAAGGCGATTGAAGCTGCATTTGGCGAACTCGCCTTAGTTCCAGAACAGGTTCTTCAGGCTAAACGTAGAAATAAGTTCCTTGCCATGGGGCGTGAGGAAATAAACTAGTTAAAACCAGGGTTCAAATGGGCTCACCTTCGTGTGGGTCGTATCCCATCCGGATAAACAACTGATGGATTTGTTGAGCGGCACGCTGAACGGCATCTTGGTCCTGACCTTTGACAACCAATGCTATTCCATTTTGATCTTCATTTTTATAAAATGGATAAGATCCAATATCAAGGTTATGAAATTGATCCTGTATATGTGCTAGATCATGCGCAATTTTGCCTTCAGAGGCATGAAAAGCGTACCAGCTTTTTGAAACAATTGGCTTGCCATGGTGTAAGGTGGGCAATATTTGATCAAACATTGCACGCATGATTTGGGGAACGCCAGCCATAACATATACATTGTTGATTACATATCCCGGCGCTACGGATACAGGATTGGGAATGGGCGTAGCCCCTAGTGGGAAACGAGCCATTTTTCTATGGGCGTCATTATATTTTTCCTTGCCAATATGTTCTTCCAATAATCGGGATATTTCTGGATGAATTGGATTGGGTACACCAAACGCCTCTGCTATAGCCTCGGAAGTTATATCATCATGGGTAGGACCGATTCCCCCTGTAGAAAACACATAATCATATGCAGCACGTAATTCATTAACTGTTTTGATGATTATTTTTTGATCATCAGGAATGATACGGGTTTCTATGAGTTTAATTCCGGAACAGGTTAATCCTTTCGCAATATAATTTGTATTCACGTCTTGGGTACGGCCTGAAAGAATTTCATTTCCGATAACCATAATTGAAGCAGTTGGATTTAGAGTCATTTTACAAAAGTCCAATTGTTAAAACGGTTACAATATTTAAGTACTGAAAAATTACAGAGAATTATATTTAAAATTAAGAATTGTTTAAGAAAATTCCAAAGTAAATGTTTAGTATAAACAGTTTTATGTTAAAATAATTATTATTGCAAATATTGAATTTCTTTTTGTTTAATTTAAAAAGCCTTTCAAAAAGGGGTTTATAATGATTACAATTAATTCGTCATGTCCATCCGCCATTTGGGAAACCCAATCAGAATTGGGGGAGGGGGTTATGTGGAATGCCTCTGAAAAAGCGGTTTATTTTGTTGATATTGAGGGCAAAAAAATTCATCAATACCGCTTAAATGACAATCAGAAGAAAAGCTGGAATACTCACAAGAAACCTACATTTTTTTTTCCAACCAATCAATCTGTTTATTTATGCGGTATGGAAGACGGTTTATATTGGTTTAGCCTATTTAATGGCAGTGTGACGTTATTTTATCCCTTAGAGGAAAAATTTCCAAATAATCGAATTAATGATGGATATGTTGATGCCAAAGGTCAACTTTGGTTTGGATCAATGGATGAAAAAGAAAAAAAATTAACAGGATCCCTCTATTTGTTAAAATGGGATCAGGCTAAACCTTATGTAATAAGGCAGGATAGGGAATATGCGGTACTTAATGGGCCTGTAATTGATGAAGACAAACAGATCCTATATTGCAGTCATTCCAATGCACATGAAATTTTTTCGTTTGATATTGAAGATGGGCAAAAACTTGCAAACAAACGACTTTTTTTAAAAGAAATGGAAGGATATCCTGATGGCATGGCGCTTGATTGCGAGAACAATCTGTGGGTTTGTCTTTATCAAGGATATAAAATAAATGTCTATTCCTCTGATGGACAAAAATTGAAATCAATAGATTTTCCTTGTCCGAATTTAACCAAAATAGCTTTTGGTGGTAATGATTTAAAAACGGCTTTTGTTACATCGGCACGTGCCAAAATATCAAAAAAAGATCTTGAAAAATATCCAAAAGCTGGTGCCTTATTCACTTTTGACAATAATATTGCTGGAAAAAGGCAGAATATTTTTCATATTCCTGACGAGGTAAGATTAGAAGAGTAAATCCTTCAAGAGTGGAATAAATGGTTTGTCAGCCTCCAAGACAAGATAACGGTCAAGCTCATTGGCGGTAACCCATGCAAGTTGCTGTTTTTCTCTTGGTATGGGGTCATTTTTCCAACGATGACATACATATAATGGCATCAATAAATGAAAATCCTGATATTCATGGGATGCGAATGTGAATGGGGCGAGACAGCTTTTAGAAATATCGACATTTATTTCTTCTTTCAATTCTCGAATCAATGCTGTTTCAGGTGTTTCCCCAGGTTCAACTTTTCCGCCTGGAAATTCCCACATTCCTGCCATTGATTTTCCCTCCGGACGACGGGCGAGTAAAAGCCTCCCTTCAATATCAATAAGTGCGGCGGCTACAACTAACAATATTTTTTTTTCTTTTGATGTATAAATACTTTGATTGGGTTTGAGATTGTTGGGACAAATATCTTCCCGTTGTAAAAGGAAATATGAGACGGGTTGTTCAACAGCACGAGCTAAAAATTTCTCCTTGCCCTGACCATAGGGTTGAAAATCACATTTTTTCAAAACCGCTATAGAGGCAATATTGTCATCAGCGGCAGTGGCATGAATGTAATTGATATTTAGATTGGCTAACGCCCAATTTGTTAAGCGTTTCAAGGCTCGGGTAGCGATATTATTGCCCCAGTATCTCTGAGCAACCCAATATCCTATTTTGGCAGATTGTTCTGCCATATTCAGGGTTAAACCTATACAACCTACAACTGTGTTCGGATTGGTTTGTGTATCGATAATTGAAAAGTGATAGGATTGTCCTGCCTTGATTTGCTGAAGGGTGGCTTCAAACCATTTTTCCAATAATTCTTGTGGGTAAGGAAATGGCACGTCACTCAGCATTTTTGCAATATTCCAATCATTAATATGATTATGTATGCTTTTGATATCCTTTTTTTGGATCAATCGTAAAAGATATTGATCAATTTGTAAGGTTGGAATGGATAAATGCTGATGTATAACCATTTATAAACACTTTGATTCAAAAAATTAACTTTAAATAATATAAGGGAAAAGTTGTTTTATGATTTACGGGGATTCTTTACGTGCGGCTATTAGAAATTCCTTATTGCCTTCAGGACCGGTAATGGGACTAGTCTCAATTCCCAATACTTGCCAGTTGGGCAGATTTTGCCACCAATTATTAATGTCCTGGCAAATTTTTGTATGAATCTCAGGATCGCGGACAACCCCTTTTGATCCAATATGTTCGCGTCCAGCTTCAAATTGTGGTTTGATCAACGCCATTGCCCATCCGCCAGTTTGACACAGGGATAATGCGGCAGGTAAAATTGTTTTTAGACTAATAAAGCTTGCATCACAGACGATGACTTGAACGGGATCCGGAATTATTTCCGATGTAAG
The DNA here is from genome assembly GCF_047307945.1 of Commensalibacter sp. A3DC. Taxonomy (NCBI): domain Bacteria; kingdom Pseudomonadati; phylum Pseudomonadota; class Alphaproteobacteria; order Acetobacterales; family Acetobacteraceae; genus Commensalibacter; species Commensalibacter sp. A3DC. Next base: position 7,482 of record NZ_JAXOQA010000060.1, read on the forward strand.
ATAGCGGGCATTACATTTTTCTTTCACGATCACTCGTGTATTCTGACGTATTTTCCATGCCAATTGTCCGTGCCCAACATCGACTGCGTATACCTTATTCGCTTCATTCGTTAATAAAACATCGGTAAACCCTCCTGTGGAGGCCCCGATATCAAGGCAATTTAATCCCCTGGGGGATAAATTGAAAGATTTCAATCCATGATCCAGTTTTAGACCACCACGCGATACCCAAGGATGTTCTTGATTTTTAATGATAAGTTCAATGGTTTCAGATACGATATCCCCTGCCTTTTGAATTCGACGATCTTTCGTAAAAACCAGCCCCGCCATAATCAAGGCCTGCGCTTTTGTACGACTTTCAACCATGCCTCTTTCAAAGAGAAGTATATCGACGCGTTTTTTAGTGTTAGCCATTATTGAATGGGTATTTGTTTATTGTAAATCAATTTCTTCTGGTAATAACATAATTTGCCAAAGCGCGTAAATTATCGGCGGCGGATCCGAAAGGTTCTAAATGACGGATAGCTTTACTGATAAGTCTGTTTGCTTCCTTTTTTGCATCTTCAATTCCAAGCAAAGAAACGAATGTTGATTTTCCAGAGGCATTATCCTTACCGGCTGTTTTACCAAGTTCCTCTGCACTTGCCGTGGCATCAAGAATGTCATCAGCGATCTGGAAAGCTGTTCCCAAATCTCGACCATAGCTGATGATATGATTGCGCAAGTCGGCATTTGCCTGGCCTAAAATGGCTCCAGCTTCAGCGGAATAACAAATTAGGCGGCCTGTTTTCATGGCATGCAAGTTGATTACCTCAGGAAGGGTCAGATGACGATTTTCACCTTCCATATCAATAACTTGTCCACCGACCATACCATTGGATCCACTTGCTTCAGCAAGGGACTTAAGCAGTTCAATACGAATATTCGGGTTTTCGTTTACATCTTCCCACGTTAAAATTTCGAAGGCTTTGGTTTGTAAAGCATCACCGGCAAGAATGGCAATCGCCTCACCGAATTTTATATGGGTGGAGGGTTTCCCCCGACGCAGATCATCATCATCCATTGCCGGTAAATCATCATGAATTAATGAATAGGCATGAAGCATTTCAACAGAAGCGCCCACATAAAGCGCGCTTTTCATTGGGATATTGAAGAGAGAGGCGACTTCTGTAACAAGATAACCCCTTAATCTTTTTCCTCCCCCAAGTACAGCGTAGCGCATTGCCTCAATCAGATTTGCCTCGCCCCCCTTCATTCTGGGAAGGAATTTATCAAGTGTTGTTTCAAGGCTTTGGGCACGTGATGAAAGCGATTGATTAAGAGACTGATTTTGTGCTTCAACAGAAGTCATGGTAATTAACCCTAAATTTATTCAATAGTTTCAGTATCAAGGCTTTGGTTATCTTTTTCGACAATCATTTTTACCCGAGCCTCGGCTTCATTTAATTTTTTTTCACAATAACGTCGAAGTAAGGCACCGCGTTCATAAGATACGATGGCTTCTTCAAGTTTTTGTTGTCCAGTTTCCAAATTATGAACGATTTTTTCCAATTCATTCAATGCATCCTCAAATGAAAGGGAAGAGAGATCATCTGTCATGTTGAGCTTCCAACAAGTTTATATCTGATAAATATTATTTCTTTATACCTCTTTTGAAAAAAGAAACCAATTTATAGATTTAAAAATTGTTTTGTGCAATTTTACTTTTTTTTAATCAGAAAAGATAAATTATTTCCTTGTTCTGAAAAAGCAATCAGTGAATGACCAGTTTTACGACAGAATTCATGAAAATCCTTGATTGTATGACGATCTGTCGCCAAGACACGTAAACAATCCCCAGGTTCAAGAGTTTGTAAAACCCGATTAGCCTTCAAAATAGGTAAGGGGCATCGCAATTCTTTGAGATCTAAAATAATTTCACCCATATCAAACCCTGTAACTATAAATTAAAAAACATTATCAGAATTATAAATATGAGCAAATTGATGAATTTTAAACCACAGATTTGATTTTATTGTATCGACACATAATGATTCGACAGATACTTATCAAAATTAAGGTAAGGCAGCTGAGTGTAATTTGATTTCGACTGTCATGATTAAAAAACATGGAAAGAATCACCATGGCAAACGACATGATTGTAAACCAGGATAGATAAGGGAAAAACCACATCTTAAATGTTAGTTTTTGTTTGGTTCGTTCCAATTTTGAGCGAATTACGATTTCAGATAAACCTATTGCAATATAGACAAACAGGATAATGGATCCAGCGCAGCTTAAAATATAAGTGAAAAAAACTTTTGGCGAAATTACCGAGAAAATCGAAATTATTATACCGATGATGGAGGCGGTAATAATTGCTCTTTTGGGAACTCCATTTTTATTGGTATGAATTAGCCATCTGGGTGCATCATTAAATTCTGCGAGTTCAAAGAGTGTACGGGAGGTTGCGTAAATAGATGAGTTTAAGCAAGAGAGAATAGCAATCAGGATGGTCATTGCCATAATATCCGAGGCATATGGAATTTCAAGCTTTTGCAAAACCATTAGAAAAGGTGATATCCCCGGGATTACGTAATTCCAGGGCAGGATAGAGACAATAATTCCAATTGAAATAACGTAAAAGGTGATAACTCGGAAAATAATTGTTTTACTGGCATAAGCGACATTCTCTGCAGGTTTATCGGATTCAGCTGCCGCTATGGTAGCCACTTCGGATCCAGTAACTGTAAATAGAATGGTTGGAATGATTGTGAAAACGGCAAGAATGCCTTTTGGAAAAAAGCTTTGGAAATGCCATATATTATTAATTTTTGTTGTGTAATATCCACCCAAATGGCTTATTGCTATACCGCCAAGAATAATAAAGGCCGTAATGGCTAGGATTTTAAGCAGGGCAAACCAGAATTCAAATTCACCATATCCTTTGACAGAAAATAGATTGGTTATCATCATGATAATAACCAATAAAGGTCCCAGAACCATGGTTGCCAGAAATGTGTATTGTTCGGGAATATGCATGTAATGTAGTAAAATAATTCCACCGGCTATGGCCTCGGCAGCAATGGCAGAAATCCAGAAAAGCCAATACCCCCATCCTAATATAAATGTAACATGATCGCCAAGTCCACGGCGGATATGATTGAGAAAGGAACCTGCCTCTGGTTTTTCAATAACCAATTCGCCAAGCATTCGCATAACAAAAAAAATGAGAAATCCAGTAATGACATAGGACAAAAGAACAGCAGGTCCCGTTTGCTTAATTGAGGCAGAGGCACCTACAAAAAGGCCGGCCCCAATAATACCACCGATAGAGATCATGATAATATGGCGGCGTTGGAGGGTGTGTGCTAATTGCCCATCGGAATATGAAAGGGCTGTTTTTTCTTGAGATTTTTTTTCTTGCAATGCCATTTTCCCATATTAAAATTTGTAGATTGATTTTGTAATAATAAAAGTTATGTAATATTTAATCCTGAAATAGGAGGTATAAAGGAATTTTAATTATCTTTAAAGATAGATAA
>NZ_JAXOQA010000061.1:0-10923 GCF_047307945.1 Commensalibacter sp. A3DC
GAAAATATAGCTTTAAAGAAACGCTCTTTGCCTATGAAAAGCTTTTGAAAGAAGGAAAGATCCGTGCCATAAGTGCATCAAATCCCAATTTGAAACAATTGTCAAATTCGATACGGGTTGTCCACAAAGCAGTAATTACCAATATACGCAATTTGATGATACATTACGTAATCTTGTGATCAGAAAAAAATATTGGGGTAATTATTTATTATAGTCTTAATTCAGGATTTTTAACGGGGAAATATCGAAATTATGAAGATATGATCACAGTGCGAGAAATGACAAGATTGCCACATATTTGAATGATCAGGGCATGCGGATTTTGAAAAACTTTAGATAGGATTTCAGTCAATCATCATGTTAGTCAGGCATTTATAGCTTTGGCATGGTCGCACGCATAAAAAGAAGTTGCCGGCCTCTATTGCAAGTGCGACAAGTATCAAGTCAACTAAAGGATTTAATTAATTTCTTAATGTTAAATCTATTACTTGCTGAATTATCTGAACTGGATCAGGCAAATATGAAACAGTGGCAATTAAATGGTTCAAGAGATTTTTAGACTTGGATTTTACCCTAGACCTTTTTAACTGCTAAAATAATAATCATGCTGATAATACAGGCAGTTCCTAGCCAGTCTATTAAGGTAAATTTCACATTTAAAAGGAAAACAGAGAAAAAAACAGCTGATAACGGTTCCACCGTTGCTAAAATGCTACCTTTTGTGCTGCCCAATAATTTTATTCCTATAAGATAGAAAAGAAAACCAAACATTCCTCCACCAAAAATAACTATCATCAGTTCAATCCAGTTAACAAAATTTAGATTTACCTCTAGATGCCAGAAAGGGTAGAAAAAATTGAGAATGATCCCGCCGATTAACATACCCCATCCCGCAATGGTTGAGGTATTATATTTTTGGAGAAGGGGGATTGGATATAATGTATAAATTACCGAACTAAGAATACTGATACCACCGTATAACAAAGCTTTTGGGGGAAGGGTGATTTCATAAATCGAACCGTTTGTAATGATACAGAATGTTCCTGTAATTGCTAAGATAATGGATAGGATAACATATAAAGAGGGAGGTTTTCTCAAATAGATAGTCAATATGACTGCAATGACGATTGGATATAAATATTGCAATATTGTTGCTGTTGCCGCATTGGAATATTTAACGGTTAAAAAGTAGCAGAGTTGTGAAACAAGAATGCCAAAAATTGAAAAATTCACCAGGTAGATAATGTCTTTTCTGTTTTTTAAGGGAAGAAAAATATTTTTCCCGTATTTGCGATAACAAAGTCCTAACAGGATTGTTCCAGGTAACCACATGCGTATCGCGATCATCCAGGCTGTATCAATATGAACGGTTTGCAAAAGATATTGTCCGATTACACCACTCAATCCCCATAGGCAGCCAGCAAGGATGGCAAAAAACATTCCTTTTGTTTGATCAGAGAATTTGAAACGGTATGGGGATTTATCCGGGGAAATTGTATTGTTCATGTTTGAATACTTCATGAAAATATTTAAGTGAATTAAATTCACTATTAAAAATATTTGGATGACTCAATAAATGGCTAAATGCTTATTTAATAAACTTTTTTGAAAAATAAAGTTTAATTTTGGTGAGATTGGTAGATTTTTCTTGAGCTTAACTTAAATAGTGTTTATATAACACACTACGTTTATGGGTTGGGCTTGGAAAATGGGCTGCCCTTCTTATGACGTAAGTTTCGATGTTAGCAATAACGTATCCAGAATTTTTAAGGAGTATGAAATGCCCAAGATCAAGACCAAGTCATCGGTCAAGAAAAGATTTAAGATCACGGCAACAGGTAAGGTGCTGGCTGGTCCAGGTAACAAACGTCACGGTTTGATTAATCGTACCCAAAAAGCAAAACGCAGCAATCGCGGGACACAGGTATTGGAACCACAGGATGGTCGTACAATTAAACAATGGGCCCCATACGGTCTGCCACGCTAAGGAGTACAAAGAACTATGGCAAGAGTTAAAAGAGGTGTTACCACACACGCCCGTCATAAAAAGGTATTAGATCAATCCAAGGGTTTTCGCGGTCGTTCGTCAACCAATTATCGCATTGCGCTTGAACGTTTGGAAAAATCTTTACAATATGCATATCGTGATCGCCGCGTTAAAAAACGAGATTTCCGTTCATTGTGGATTCAACGTATCAATGCCGCTGTTCGTGAACATGGATTGACCTATAGCCGTTTTATCAATGGTCTGAATAAGGCTGGTATCGAGCTGGATCGTAAAGTGTTATCTGCAATTGCTTATGATGATGCAGCAACCTTTGCAGAAATCGTTAAAAAGGTTCAGGCTGCACTTGCTTAACTTTTTATGAGATTAATCTGTTCATGAAAATGAATGGAATAGAGAGGGTTGTCTGATGACAGCCCTTTTTTGTTTATTGAGGGGTTAGATGGATAAGGATCTTGAAATCATAAAGCAGGAAACGCTTCATGCTTTAGATCAGGCACAGGATTTGCGTGCATGGGACAGTGTTCGGGTATCAGCGTTGGGGAAATCAGCCCCGTTGGTACAGAAATTGAAAGAATTGGGAAAGGTTGAACCTGAATTACGTAAAGAGCGTGGTCGTGTTTTAAATGAATTAAGAAATGAGCTGACCAAAGCAATTGAAATACGTAAGGCCATTCTTGAGGAAAAAGCGTTAAATGAAAAATTGAATGCGGAGGCAGTTGATGTCTCAATGCCTGTTTCTGTTGTAAAAGGTACATTGCATCCCTTGCAACGAACAATCGAAGAAATTGTTGCCATTTTTGCGGCAATGAACTTCAAGGTTGCAGAAGGGCCTAATATCGATACGGATTGGTTTAATTTTTCTGCGTTGAACATTGATGAAAACCATCCCGCGCGTGCTGATCATGATACGTTCTATCTCCCCTCCAAATCTACAGATGAACAGCAACTATTATTAAGGACTCAGACTTCAACAGTACAAATTCGCACGCTTTTGGAACAGGAACCTCCCATACGCATTATTGCACCAGGTCGTACCTATCGTGCAGATCATGACGCAACTCATTCACCGATGTTTCATCAGTGCGAGGGTATGGTTGTAGAGAAAAATATCACTTTGGGTCATTTAAAGGGATGTCTTGTAGATTTCCTTAGAGCTTTTTTTGGAATACCAAATTTACCCGTTCGTTTTCGTTCGTCCTATTTTCCGTTTACTGAACCTTCCATGGAAATCGATATCGGCTGGAACCGCAAAACTGGAGAATTGGGTGGTGGTTCGGATTGGCTTGAAATTCTCGGCGCAGGGATGATGCATCCACGTGTATTGGCAAATTGCGGTGTTGATCCTCGTGAATGGCAAGCTTTCGCTTTTGGTGTCGGTATCGAACGTCTGACGATGTTAAAATATGGAATTGCTGATTTGCGGTCATTTTATGAAGGTGATGTACGTTGGCTGCGTTATTACGGGTTTTCCCCTTTCAAATCCCCAAGCATTCATGAAGGGATATAGGAAATGAAATTTACACTGTCTTGGCTTCATGATCATTTGAATACAAATAGATCTCTTGAAGATATATGTGCAGCCTTGAATAAAATCGGTTTGGAAGTGGAAGGGGTCGAGGATCCTGGTAAAACACTGGCACCTTTTAGGACAGCCCAAATTATTTCTGCCGAACAGCATCCCAATGCTGACCGTCTTCGTGTTTGTCATGTTGATGCTGGTAAAGGATTTGAAGATATTCAGATTGTTTGTGGTGCACCCAATGCCCGTGCTGGGCTAATAACGGTTTTGGCACCTGTTGGTACCTATGTGCCTGGAAGTGATATTACAATCAAAGCGGGTAAAATCCGTGGAGAGCAAAGTAATGGCATGATGTGCTCTTCCCGTGAATTAAATCTGGGAGATGATCATGATGGTATTATGGAATTGCCAGTTGATACTCCAATAGGTGTATCTTATGCAGAATATGCCCAGTTGAATGATCCAGTCATTGAAATTGCTATCACTCCAAATCGTGGTGACGCATTATCAATAAGAAATATAGCCCGAGATTTGTCTGTCGCCGGTATGGGAACACTGAAACCACTGAAGGTTCCAAAAATACAAGCGCAATTTTCATCAGCTTTGAGTTGGAATAACCAATATGGAGACGCCTGTCCCTGGATTCTGGGTAGAACAATTCGAAATGTTAAAAATGGTCCAAGTCCCGAATGGTTACAGAAACGCTTAAGAGCTGTTGGAATAAGACCAATTTCATGTTTGGTTGATATAACCAATTATTTTGCCTTTGATCTTGGGCGTCCATTGCATGTTTATGATCTGGACAGGATTGCAGGCAAGCAGCTAACAATATGTCGTGGCAATGGTGAAAAATTCCTGGCCTTGGATGAGAAAGAATACCAAGTCACTGACAAAGATTGTGTCATGATAGATGAAGCCGGTGTTCAATCCTTGGCAGGATTGATGGGTGGTGAAAAAACAGGTGTCAGTGAGAATACAACAGATATCTTTCTTGAATGCGCTCTTTTCGATCCTGTTTTGATTGCCTTGAGTGGCCGACGTCATATGATCGTGACTGATGCGCGACAGAGGTTTGAACGGGGCGTTGATCAGGCTTTGTTACCAGATGCGATCGAATTGGCTACGCAAATGATTATCAAATTGTGTGGGGGGCAGGCAAGCGATGTGGTTCATGCAGGTCAAGAACCCAAATGGCAGCGTACTGCAACCTTGCATTATAATCGTTTGAAAGATTACGGGGGATTGACAGTATCGGAAAATAGGGTTTCGGAAATACTGACCAATCTTGGTTTTGTGATTGCAGAAAAAAATTCGGAATGGATAAGGGTTGATGTACCTTCATGGCGTAATGATATCGCAATGCCTATCAAAATGGCCTATAATTCCAAGTTGGATGTGGTAAAAAAAGACAAACTGCTTGATTCTGTAAGAGCCCAAGAGGGTGAAGCAGATTTGGTGGAAGAAATATTGCGTATAGAGGGATTGGATAAAATTCCTGCCTGTTCAATGCCTTTGATTCAACCCGTTCCTTCACCTGCATTGACAACAGATCAGGAGCGTTCTATTCTTTGTTCCCGTATGCTTGCTGCACAAGGTCTGATCGAAACAGTAAATTTTTCATTTGTAGATCATGAAATTGCTGCACGGTTGGGGGAAGCATCTGAATCTTTACGTTTAATGAATCCAATTTCAAATGATATGGATCAATTACGGCCGACCCCTCTGGCTTCGATCCTGCCTGTTATGCAGCGTAACATAGCACGGGGTATTGGTGATATTGGACTTTTCGAAACTGGTCCTGCCTTTACACGAAATCAGGAACGCCTTATTGCAGCCGGTGCACGGTACGGACATATGCACCGTCAATATGATGGTAAAGCACCAAAAGTTACTTTATGGGATGTAAAAAAGGATGTTTTAACGGTTCTCGATGGACTGGGCATTTCAATTGATTCTTTAAAAACGGTTGGTGAAACACCGAATTATTATCATCCCGGACGCTCTGGCAGGTTGAGTTTGGGGCCAAAAAATATATTGGCTTATTTTGGTGAGTTGCATCCTTCTTTGGTAAAAGAATTTGGTTTTGATCAGGCTCCCATGATTTTTGAAATTATGCTTGATACAGTAATTCCAAAGAAGATTATCAGGAAAAAGGCACCTGTACTTTCAATCTTTCAACCCTTAAAGCGTGATTTTGCCTTTGTTTTAAAAGACGGGATCCCTGTCGAGCAGCTTTTACAGGTCGTTAAACAGGCTGATCGCAAATATATAAATTCGGTTGAATTGTTTGATGTTTATAGAGGAGATAAAGTTCAGGCAGATCATAAATCCGTCGCTGTTCAGGTAACTATCCAGCCAAATGACCGAACATTGAAAGATGAGGAAATAGAGGCAATCTCCCAAAAAATTATCAAGGAAGTTGCACGTTTGCTTGGTGGAAATTTAAGATAAACTTAGTCTGTTTGTATTAAAGCCCATGTAAGAAGCCGTTACATGGGCTTTTTAAATTCCGCGATATATTTATATATTTACTATTTCACTCTTAATTTTGTCTGGTCTAAATATTATGCCTGTGACGAATAAATCCTTGGGGAATTTTTCTTTTAATCTGTTTGCGACCCTGTCAGGACTTTTGACGATTTTGTTATGGTCAAGTCTGGCCATCATGACAACTTTTGTAGCCTCAATACCCCGATTTGAGCTTCTATGGTTTGGTTTCGGTTTGTCTTTTGTTATTGGAACATTGATTCTGGTCCTAACGGGACGTTTAAATGAAATGAAACAGCCATTAAAACCCTGGATCACCGGATTTAGTGGAATTTTCTTTTTTCATTTGTTCTATTTTTTGGGATTGGCTTTGGCACCGCCAGCGCAGGTAACCTTGATGTCATATCTATGGCCAACAATGCTGGTTGTTTGCAGCGCTTTTTTAAGTAAGCGACAGTTTCATATAGCATATTTGATTGGCGTTCTGATGGGATTGGCCGGGACTGTTTTTTTAATGTATGGAGGAAAAAATACAGTAATTACCCCGTGGGTTTTATCAGGGTACTTTCTTGGTTTTTTATGTGCCATCGTATGGACAATCTATTCATTGGTTAATAGAAAATATGTAAATGTTCCAGCCGGCATGCTGATTGGTGTTTGCGGTGGAATTTCATTGGTAGCCATGCTGATTCATTTCAGTATTGAACCAACAGTCATCCCATCCCTGAAAGAAATGATAATCTTGATCTATATGGGTTGCGGTCCGATGGGAATTGCCTTTCTTGCCTGGGATTATGCCTCAAAAAATGCTAATATGTCGTTATTGGGAGGCTTGGCCTATTTGGCACCTTTACTATCCATGGTATGGCTGGTGGTGGCCGGTAAGGCTCCAGCAACATTTGGATTGGGAATGGCTGTTATTTTAATTGTGGGGGGGGCAATAGTTGCAACTTACCCTTTAAAACATGTAAAAGAATAGCAATCTTTGTAAAAAATCTATAGATATATAATTAAAGTTAAACTTGATTTATTGAGACAGTCTTATTGATATTGGTGCACCATGACAGATACGCCTTTGGAATCTATTCGTAATTTTTCTATTATCGCTCATATTGATCATGGGAAATCCACCCTTGCTGATCGTCTTATCCAGGCATGTGGTGCATTGACGCAAAGGGAAATGCATGCCCAGGTTTTGGATAATATGGATATTGAGCGTGAACGTGGCATTACGATCAAGGCGCAAACTGTAAGACTGCATTATAAGGCAAATGATGGAAAGACCTATATCCTTAATTTAATGGATACACCGGGTCATGTGGATTTTGCCTATGAAGTAAGCCGTTCTCTTGCCGCTTGTGAAGGATCGTTGCTGGTCGTTGATGCCTCTCAGGGGGTAGAGGCGCAAACCCTGGCGAATGTGTATCAGGCCATTGATGCAAACCATGAGATTGTTCCAGTTTTAAACAAGGTTGATTTACCAGCTGCGGATGTTGAAAAAACCAAGGAACAGATTGAGGAAATCATAGGCATTCCGGCAGATGATGCCATTGGCGTCTCGGCAAAAACAGGTTTGAATATTGATGCGGTTTTAGAAGCATTGGTGACCCGTCTACCTTCTCCCAAAGGGGATTTGGAGGAACCTTTGCAAGCTTTGTTGGTGGATAGCTGGTATGATACTTACCTTGGCGTCATTATTTTAGTGCGTATTAAAGAAGGTCGCCTTAAAAAGGGGATGCGTATTCGCATGATGTCAAACAACAGAACATATCATGTTGAACAGGTGGGTGTTTTCACGCCCCATATGCGCGAGGTTGAATCTCTGGGTGCTGGAGAGCTGGGTTTTATCAATGCCGCGATTAAAACCGTGGCAGATTGTCATGTGGGTGATACGATTACCGATGATCGCCGACCTGCGACCGAACCTTTGGCTGGATTTAAGCCATCAATTCCCGTTGTTTGGTGTGGATTATATCCAATGGATGCCGATGACTTTGAAAAGCTGAGAGAAAGTCTAGGTAAATTGCAGCTTAATGATGCATCATTTCATTATGAACCAGAAACTTCCGCTGCGTTGGGATTTGGTTTCCGCTGTGGATTTCTGGGATTGTTACATCTTGAAATTATACAAGAACGGTTAAGTCGAGAATTTGACCTTAACCTGATAGCTACAGCACCCTCGGTTGTTTATCATTTATACAAACGGGATGGGACGATTGAGGATCTTCATAATCCTGCTGACATGCCTGATCCCACCCTGATTGAAAAAATAGAGGAACCATGGATAAAAGCATCCATTATGGTTCCTGATGAATATCTGGGAGCTGTATTGGGTTTATGTACAGAACGCCGTGGTCAACAGATTGACCTGACATATGTTGGGGCAAGGGCAATGGTTGTTTATCGCCTGCCGTTAAATGAGGTTGTCTTTGATTTCTATGATCGCCTCAAGTCCGCGACACGAGGATATGCCAGTTTTGACTATCATATGGATGGCTATGAAGAAAGTGATTTGGTTCGAATTAGCATTTTGGTAAATCAGGAACCTGTTGATGCCTTGGCCTTTGTTGCTCACCGTTCCGTAGCGGAATCACGCGGACGGGCAATCTGTGCCAAATTGAAAGACTTAATTCCGCGTCAACTGTTCAAGATTGCCATCCAGGCAGCAATAGGGGGACGTGTCATAGCGCGTGAAACCATTGGAGCCCTATCAAAGGATGTTACTGCCAAATGTTATGGAGGTGACATTTCTCGAAAACGTAAACTGCTTGAAAAACAAAAAGAAGGTAAAAAACGTATGCGACAATTTGGTAAAGTTGAGATTCCTCAATCAGCCTTTTTAGCAGCATTGAAAATTGACCGATAATTTTTGATACAAGATTTTCATTATTACTCTGACCTATTTGATTTTTTGAGAAATATCAAATAGGTTTTTTATTGTTGATTTGTCTGAATGCTAGCGTTTCTTTTAATTTGTACTTTAATCTATTTTTCTGTTTTTTTTTATTTTTTGGGTAAAAATCAAATTCCTTTAAAAAAAGGGTTTACATTTCTTTCCAGTCGTAAAAATAAAAATCATATTAATTATAAAAATTGTAAACATGAATTATTTTCCGCTGACGATTTTATTTATAAACGATATGCAGAACAAAACACTAACATTAACCGATGTAATCTATATCCTGTAATCCCCGTTAATTTCGAATCCATTTTCATATTTAATTGTCTGCAAATGTGGTTGATCGATAAGAGATTGCATTGGTATATAGGTTTTGAAGTGTCAATGGGGGCGTTCATTAAGACTGATTCTTCCTTGCCTCAGGAAATTCAAGATCAAGCTTTTTGGGCCTATAATAATAAACGTGTTGATTTTTTACTGGTTAATTGCTTCGGAACACCCAAATTGGTAATTGAATATCATGGTTCTGGTCATAACCTTTCAAGGGATGCAGAGGACCGTATGAAAATCAAACGGGCTATTTTATACAAAACAGCCATTCCTTTGCTTGAAATTAGTTATACGATGTCTAAAAATGAGATTATTTATTGGTTAAATCAGTTTTACAAGGAACATATCAAAAGTGATGAGAGGGGTTGAAATCGAACCTACAGTTAAAAATTCATAAAGTTTTCAAAACCATATTGAATTCGATATAAAAGATCAGTTTAATATCTAAATATATGAAAATTATATATGAATCATTTTTTGAAATTTATTTTAATCTTTATTGTTAAAGGGTTTAATTTCAGTTTTAAATTTTTTCAGAAATTATCTTTGTTTTTTATGAAATTTTTCTTGCCTAATATGAAAAAATTGTTATCTTTCATTTTTAGCTAACCTTTTACGGAGAGATGGCCGAGTGGCTTAAGGCGCACGCTTGGAAAGCGTGTGTACGTGAATAGCGTACCGTGGGTTCGAATCCCACTTTCTCCGCCATTAAATAAAACATTATCCCACATTATAAAACATTTGAACGCATTTAATCTTGGGGTATATTCTAGGGTATATGATTTTTCATCTTGGTGTATATAAATGTTAACGGATAAAGCCATAAAAACAGCCAAATATCAGGAAAAGGGTAGAAACAAGCTTTATGAACGCGGTTTATACCTGGTTATCACAAAAGCAAACTCCAAGATATGGCGTTTCAAATACACTTTCACAAAAAGTGAAATGCTAACATTTGATTCTTATGCTTAAACACCATTTGCAAACACGAGAGTAGCAAAATATGGTTAAAGCTATCGATCTTGGAATTGCTAATTTACAATAAAAATTTTTTCAATCTATACAGCAAGAAAATATATTTAAATAATATTTTAATGATTGGTTGATTCAAATAAAGATAAGTATTTGAAGTTTATATATAATCTTTAAATGTAATATTATTTCTAAATTTGAAATTAATATCGCATGCATACTTCTAAAAGAAATAACATACAGGAAAAAAATGACAGAAAAAAATAATATTCTTGAGTCATATCTCTGAAGAAAAAGAATTGGCAATACTATTAAAAAAAAATATTAAAGAATTGCTCCTATCTTCAGTTGATGTTTTTGTATCTAGCGACGATCAAAGTATAACATTTGGCAATAAGTGGCTTGAAACAGTCAGTAACAATCTAGAAAAGTGCATTCTAATCATTGTTTTGTGTAGTCAAGAAAGCATTAAAAAACCATGGATAAATTTTGAATGTGGAGTTGGATGGTCGCGAAAAATACCAATTATACCTATCTGTCACTCTAATTTAACAGTTGCCAACTTGCCCATTCCATTAAATCTATGGCAAGGATTTGATATACAAAAACAAGGTAAATTAACAGGATTAATATCCAGAATAGCGAAAGAAATAAATATTGATACACCAAAAAAAGTAGATGAAACATCTATATTACAAGAAATAGAAA
>NZ_JAXOQA010000062.1:0-10762 GCF_047307945.1 Commensalibacter sp. A3DC
TTTTATTTTTATACCAAAAAAAAACGTATAAATAAAGTATAATTTAATATGTATAAAGGAGTAGTTAAATAATATTAATAAAGCTTATTTTAACTTTTTAATCAGGTTTTCAATCTAGGTATGAAATTGACCTCTAATTTAAGTGGCGCACCCGACAGGAATCGAACCCATAACCCCCAGATTCGTAGTCTGGTGCTCTATCCAGTTGAGCTACGGGTGCGTCTTGCCCTAGGCTTTTAACCGATCTTTTTCCCCTCTGCAAGTGTTTTTTTAACTTTTTGTGATTTTAATGCGCAATAGCGTTTGATAATCCGTAATGATGTGGACGATAAAAGGTAATTGTCGCCCGACAGTCAGGAGTTCCATAGGTTCCAATTATATTTTTATCCTTGGCTTTCCCTTCAAAAATGAGATCGTAGGGTTTATGATCCATATCCGTACGGTGGAGGACAGCGACAAGATGCCTTGGATGTTCCTTTTTATGATAGATACCTGTCAAGACCAATGCCCCATTATCAGGTGAAAACAATATTTTCTTTTTATCGATTCTCAGGGCGGCCATACGATCATGTGGACAAATTCCCTGTTGTGTTTCCATTTTGCCTAACCATATTCCTGTGGGGTGGTCTTCGGCTAAATGACTGCAGGCAGCAGTCAACACTAATATAAAAATAGGGATAATCCGTATTTTGCGATGGACTAATTTCAGGCGATACTTGTTCACGGAATGCTCCAGAGTGAAAAAATATGAAAAGGAATTTATTTCTATATAAAGGAGAAATAGTTTTTTTTCAGATAAATTGTTTAATTTACATTTTTTTTATCTATTTGTGATATGAAAACGTATTTTACTGAAAGAGGAAGTGATTGATAAAAATGACCCAGGTAAGCGAATTGGAACAATCTTTACATCAAGAAAAGATTCTTATTCTTGATTTTGGCAGTCAGGTAACCCAGTTGATTGCACGCAGAATAAGAGAAAGTGGCGTTTATTGCGAAATATGGCCTTATACGAGTGATGATGAAAAGATTCGTTCATTTGCACCAAAAGGGATTATTTTATCTGGTGGCCCTTCCAGTGTCATTCAAATGGATGCCCCAAGGATTCCGAATGAAGTTTTTACATTAAAGGTTCCCGTATTAGGAATTTGTTATGGTGAACAGGCAATGTGTCATCAATTGGGTGGACAGGTGGAATCCGGTGACCACCGTGAATTTGGCCGTGCGTATATTAAAATTCTTGAGGATAGTGCCTTATGTCAGGGTGTATGGTCAAAGGGGAACCGTGAACAAGTATGGATGAGTCATGGTGATCGAGTTATAAAAATCCCACCCGGATTCAAGGTGGTAGGGGTTAGTGAGGGTGCACCCTATGCCATGATTGCTGATGAGGATCGTCACTATTATGGTGTTCAGTTTCATCCTGAAGTTGTTCATACACCTCGTGGTGCCGCATTATTAAAGAATTTCACGCATAATATTGCCGGGTGTCAGGGTAATTGGACCATGGCCGGTTTTCGTAATTTGGAAATTGAACGTATTCGTCAAAAGGTTGGTGACAAAAAAGTCATCTGCGGTTTATCAGGTGGGGTTGATTCCGCAGTGGCAGCTGTATTGATTCATGAAGCTATTGGAGATCAGCTAACCTGTATTTTTGTCGATCACGGCATGCTGCGTCAAAATGAAGCGGATGAGGTTGTTAAAACATTCAAAGAGAAATTTAATATTCATTTGATTGCTAAAAACGCGTCTGACTTGTTTCTGAAAGAATTGGCTGGAGTAACCGATCCAGAGGTTAAACGTAAAACCATTGGCCGTTTGTTTATCGAGGTATTTGAACAGGAGGCGCAAAAACTGGGTGGGGCTGATTTTCTGGCTCAGGGTACCCTTTATCCGGATGTTATTGAAAGCGTCAGTGTCACGGGAAAATCAGCAACTATTAAGTCTCATCATAATGTGGGTGGATTGCCTGAACGGATGAATATGAAGCTTGTCGAACCTTTACGTGAACTTTTCAAGGATGAAGTCAGGGATTTGGGTCGGGAATTGGGTATTCCAGAAAATATTGTTGGTCGTCATCCATTCCCAGGACCAGGCCTTGCCATACGAATTTTAGGGGACATTACGCGTGAACGGCTTGATTTGTTGCGTCGTGTTGATGCCGTGTATTTGGATGAAATTCGCAAGGCTGGGTTATATGACAAAATTTGGCAAGCGTTTGCTGTTTTGTTGCCTATTCGTACGGTTGGCGTTATGGGGGATGGCCGAACATATGATCAGGCTTGTGCATTGCGGGCAGTTACAAGTGTGGATGGCATGACTGCCGATATTTATTCTTTTGATATGGAATTCCTTACCAGAGTGGCGGGGCGGATTGTTAATGAAGTCAAAGGCATTAATCGTGTAACTTATGATATTACATCAAAACCACCCGGAACCATTGAATGGGAATAAGATTGCAAGATAATCAATATCTTGAGAAAGTGTCACCCCAATTATTTCATAGGTTTGATTGGGGTGATATCTATTGTTTAGATTACGCATTGACAAGTTAAAGACTTGTTTTTTATTTAAGGAATTTATGACAATATAATTGTATAGCCATTCTATTTTTTAAACCCGATAAATATACAGAGGTTTCTGGCTAATATATTTTTTTAAAAAAATTTAAAATTAAATATATTGTTAAACCAATAAAGTCTGACCTATATTATACTATCTTGTTATCATTTCTGATCTTTTTCGATTGTTAAATTAAAGTTTTTGTTTTTATCAAAATCTTGCATGTCAAGCCTAATGTTATGTTGATTTTATATCATCATATAGGTATGTATGTTTTTTAATATACTATATATAGAAATTTATCATTACATTTAAAATTTTATAATGGTATAGTAAGGATGTAAAATCCTTAAAGGTTTGTTGTTTTGCGAGGATATGGTTGTGACCCCAGTTGATCTGCTTGAAAAAAAGCCTGTTGCCAATGCTGGAAAAGGTAAAACAGATAATGGTTCTCTTTTTACAGATGCCTTGGCAGGAAAAATACAGTTGTATGGGCGTTATCAGGTTAAATTAGATCATTCTCGTGATGCTTTATTGACAGATTTTGGTAAAGCGACGCTTGATGACCGTTATCTTATTGAGGGTGAAAGCTACCAAGAGCTGTTTGCAAGGGTGGCTTCCTACTACGGGGATGATGCGGAACATGCCCAGCGTTTATATGACTATATGTCTCAGCATTGGTTTATGCCGGCCACTCCAGTACTGTCAAATGGTGGGACGGCCAGAGGGTTGCCTATTTCCTGTTTTTTGAATGAAGCGGAAGACAGCCTGAAGGGAATTGTTGAACTGTGGAATGAAAATGTCTGGCTTGCCTCTCGTGGCGGGGGAATTGGATCTTATTGGGGAAATTTGCGTTCTATTGGTGAAAATGTTAGTCGGAATGGCAAAACTTCAGGTGTCATTCCATTCATAAGGGTGATGGACAGCCTGACCCTGGCAATTAGTCAGGGATCTTTGAGACGGGGTTCAGCAGCTGTTTATTTGCCTATCTGGCATCCTGAAATTGAGGAATTTATTGAATTACGCAGACCAACGGGTGGAGATCCCAATCGTAAAGCCTTGAATCTACATCATGGTGTTCTAATTTCTGACGCTTTTATGCGTGCAGTTGAAAATAATGAGGAATGGGCGCTTGTCTCCCCAAAAGATCAGTCAGTCATTAGGAAAGTTTCTGCCCGTTCTTTGTGGATCAGGCTGCTGACGACACGAATTGAACAGGGTGAGCCTTATATTGTCTTTTCCGATACGGTGAATAATGCCCGTCCTGAACATCATAAACTGGCTGGACTGGAAGTAAAAACCTCTAATCTTTGTGCTGAAATTACGTTACCTACAGGAATAGATCATAAAGGAAAGGAACGGACGGCTGTTTGTTGCCTTTCCTCTTTAAATCTTGAATATTGGGATCAATGGTCAAGAAACCCACAATTTATCCAGGATGTCATGTTGTTTCTTGATAATGTTTTGCAGGATTTCATTGATCATGCTCCTGACGAAATGGAACGTGCAAGATATGCTGCTGCACGTGAACGTTCCGTTGGTATGGGTGTAATGGGTTTTCATTCTTTTCTTCAAGCTCATAAAATTCCGTTTGAAAGCGTTATGGCAAAAGTATGGAACAAGAAAATGTTTCAGCATATACGTCAGGAAGCAGACAAGGCATCCGTTACCCTGGCGAATTTGCGTGGACCTTGTCCGGATGCTGCCGATTATGGCATTAATGAGCGCTTTTCAAACAAGATTGCGATTGCGCCAACGGCTTCCATTTCGATTATTGCGGGAAATGCAAGTCCCGGTATTGAACCAATTACGGCCAATGTATTTTTGCAGAAAACCTTATCAGGCTCCTTTACCGTAAGAAATAGGCATTTACGTAAGGTATTGCAGGAAAAAGGCCAGGATACTGATGCAGTCTGGTCTTCTATCACTTTAAACAAAGGGAGTGTTCAACATCTTGATTTTCTGACTCAGGATGAAAAGGATATTTACAAAACAGCATTTGAATTGGATCAACGTTGGATCATTGAACATGCTGCTGACCGTTCACCTTTTATCTGTCAGTCTCAATCAGTTAATTTATTTGTTCCAGCCAATGTTCACAAGCGTGATTTACATATGATGCATTATCAGGCATGGAAAAAAGGAATGAAATCCCTGTATTATTGCCGTTCTCTTTCTATCCAGCGTGCAGATACTGTTAGCAATTTGGCAGTTAAAGAGGATATTCTAAATAAAGGTGATCAGATACAGGCTGATACCTCGACAAGTTATGAAGAATGTCTATCTTGTCAATAATATTGGTTTGAAGGCCTTTTTTAGAGGAAAAGGTCTTTTTTGTTAACTGGGCAAAAGTCTGATCTAAACGGATTTTATTCTTTCTATATCCCTAATATTTTAAGATTTAGGAAGATTTTTGGCCGATATAGGTGATATTCATTCATAAACAAGATGATATTGCTTTTTAAACAGACATTTATTTATGATATCAATAGAAATATTGATTTTGTCTTTAATATTTTTGTAAAAAGGACACATATTGAATGTCATCTATTCCTCAAATTAAATTAAATGATGGGACGAATATTCCTGCTGTTGGATTTGGCACTTACAAACTTAACGGTAGGGAAGGGGTAAAATCTATCATCAGTGCCATTTATAATGGTTACCGTTTGTTGGATTCAGCTTTTAATTATGAAAATGAAGGTGCTGTTGGTGAAGCGGTCCGACAATGTGGAATTTCCCGTGATCAGTTGCGAATCACTTCCAAATTACCAGGACGTCGTCATCAATATGATCAGGCATTGTTAACGATTGAGGAATCTTTATATCGTGCACAGCTTGATTATTATGATATATATTTGATTCATTGGCCCAACCCGATAACAGGAAAATATCTTGAAGCCTGGGAAGCTCTGGTCGAGGCGAAAAAAAGAGGGATGATTAAATCCATAGGCGTTTCAAATTTCCTGCCTGAGCATCTTGATCGTATTATTAAGGAAACAGGGGTGACACCAAGTATTAACCAAGTGGAATTGCATCCATATTTCTCCCAGGCAAAACAGCGTGCCTATGATAAAAAATTGGGAATTGTTACAGAGGCCTGGAGTCCACTGGGCCGTGCCAATGATCTGTTGACACACCCGATCCTGAAAGAAATTGCCAAAAATTATCATAAGTCGGTAGGACAACTAATTTTGCGCTGGCATGTCCAGCTTGGTGTTGTTCCCATTCCAAAAGCAACATCAGATCAAAGGCAAAAGGAAAATCTTGACATATTTGATTTTGATATTACGACAGAAGATATGCAAAAAATTGATGCATTATCAAAACCAGATGGTCGTTTAAAAGGACAGGATCCCTCAAAATATGAAGAATTTTAATTCTTAATATTATTCCCTCAGGATTAATATCTATTTGACCCTGAGGAATAACAGGGAATTCCTAAACTGTCATGCTTTCAAAAGCTTCTTCCCAGGTTCCTTCTGTGGCGGCTCGGCTATATTCGGTTGCACGATTTTCAAAGAAATTGGTATGTTCAACAGCATTGAGCATTTCATCCATCCAGGGTAACGGATTTTTATCAATATCGTAAATTGTATCCAGGCCTAACTGTGTTAAGCGACGATTGGCAATGAAACAAATATAATTTTTGACATCCTGTGCGGTTAATCCTTCGACAGAACCCATTTCGAAAGCTAGGTCAATAAAGGCAAATTCATGTTCAACGATAGTTTTACATATATGGATCAGCTCTTGTTGAAATTTTTCCGTCCACAAATGGGGATTTTCTTGGATGAACGTACGGAAAAGCTTGATAATGGATAGGCAATGTAATGTTTCATCTCTTACCGACCACGAAATAATCTGCCCCATTCCTTTTAGTTTATTAAAACGTGGAAAATTCATAAGGATGGCAAAGGATGAGAATAATTGTAATCCTTCAGTGAATGCTCCGAAAACCGCCATTGTTTTGGCAATTTCGAGTGGATTATCAATTGAAAAATTCTGCATGTAGTCGTATTTATCTTTCATTTCCTTATATTTGAGGAAAGCAGAATATTCGACTTCCGGCATACCAATAGTATCAAGAAGATAACTATATGCCGCGATATGAATCGTCTCGATATTGGAGAATGCTGACAGCATCATAAGAACCTCAATAGGTTTGAATACCTGGCTGTAATATTTCATATAGGCATTATTTACCTCGACATCTGATTGCGTAAAGAATCGAAAGATTTGGGTGATCAAATTCCGTTCGGGTTCGGTCAATTTTTTATGCCAGTCCTTGACATCTTCCGCCAATGGAACCTCTTCAGGTAACCAATGTAGTCTCTGTTGGGTCAGCCATACATCATAGGCCCAAGGATAATGAAAGGGTTTGTAAACTGGGTTATACGTCATCAGATTATGTGTTTGTGCTGGTTTTGAATCTTGCTTTTCCACAGTTTTAACTCCTTGGGTGATTTATGATTTAATTATGCTCTTTTATCAATATATAGTCATATAAATAAATTTAATATCGATATATAGTGTTTTATTGAAAATAAACTTCTTGACTTAGATTCATCCCATATAAACGCTTATATCAAGATAACAAGGTTAGTTTTTTTCCCTGGCGCAAGATTCGATTTGTTTCATTGGTAAATTCTCCATTGTCATTATGTAGTATAAGGCCTGGTGCAATCTGACTACCTCCGGTCGATCCCATTCGTCCTTGTAAAAGTATAATTCGGGGTGGCCGGTTTAGTTTTGGCCATAAAGGAAATAGAATAACCGATCCCAGTTTATATTGATACATAAGGGCACTTGCTTCACTATACAGGCTGGCTGAAAGGGCCAGAGTTAATGTTCCTCCTTGTCGTAATGGACGGCTTAAAGCATAAATCCATTCAGCAAGCAAGCCTCGGGGAAGTTTTTTTGCCAGATTTTTTTCTGGGTCTGGTGAAGGACAGCTATTATGTTGATGCCAGGGAGGGTTGGCGAAGACATGATCAACAAGTTCCTGACCATTAGGTAAAAATGTAAAAGGACGTTTTGGAAGTTTCGGTAATGTGACCTGCATTGCCTTTAGATTGGACATCGCATTAAGTTGAAAATTTTCATTTGCCAGTTCAACCATCTCTGGATGTTGCTCAAAACCTATTCCAGTAATCAAGGGAATACGATAGGCAAGACACATCAATCCTGCACCGGCTCCACATCCACCCTCAATAATTATCTGTTTTTTTTTGGCTGGAATACTGGCTGCCATCAATATGGGCTCGAGGGCTGTCCTGTATCCTTTTTGGAATTGTTTATAAAATATCTTTCCTTCTAATAACGTTCCATTGGATGTATTTTTTGATTTATGGTGTATATAAGGTGACGTAAAAGAAAGCGACTGCATAAATCATTAACCAAATAAATATGTTAGACAAATAAAATGTATTCTAGCGTAACCGATAATGAAATGTTAATGATAATGATCAATTCTGTTTTTATTTTTACAACTTGAATAAATTTTTATAAGTTTTATATAGGGTCGGTTGGATCAACATATGCCAATGAGACAGAAGGTAGAAAGTAAAATGCCTGTTCTGATGGGGAAAGAAGAACCTTTACAAGCATTAGTGGATTATTTAGCTGTTGACATGCAAGCTTGTAATCATGTCATTATGGATCGGATGCAAAGCTCCGTACCGTTAGTTTCACAATTGGCAGCACATCTAATTGTGGCAGGAGGAAAGCGTTTAAGACCTTTACTAACCTTGGCCTCAGCACGATTATGTGGATACGAAAAAGATTCTGCAGATCACATTACACGTCATGTCCGGTTGGCTGCCTGTATTGAATTCCTTCATACCGCGACCCTGTTGCATGATGATGTGGTTGATGAAAGTATGTTGCGACGGGGGACGGAAAGTGCAAATGCTGTTTTTGGCAATTCAGCGTCTGTACTGGTGGGAGATTTTCTTTTTTCCCGTGCATTTCAGATCATGACAGAAGATGGTTCCTTAGAAGTTATGCGAATCATTTCAAAGGCTTCGGCAACCATTGCTGAAGGTGAAATTTTGCAAATGACCGTACAGAATGATTTGTCAACTTCAATATCACGCTATTTTGAAGTTATTCATGGAAAGACTGCGGCATTATTTGCGGCTTCTTGTCGAGTTGGGGCTATTGTAGCCAATCAATCAAGACAGCATGAATTGGCGTTGGAATCTTTTGGTACAAATTTGGGAATGGCTTTTCAGCTGGTTGATGATGCATTGGATTATTCAGCGAAACAGGAAGAATTGGGTAAAACGATTGGCGATGATTTCCGTGAGGGTAAAATAACCTATCCAATTTTGATTGCCTATGAAAAGTCCACTCCAGTGGAAAAGGAATTTTGGCAACGGGTAATACAGGATGGCAAGCAGGAAAAAGGCGATTTAAAACAGGCGCTAGTCCTTATTCGAAAGTACAATGTAATTGAAGAAACCCTTAAAGAAGCTATGGTTTTTGCAAATAAAGCCAGTTCAGCGCTCGATGTTTTTCCAGAGAGTGAATTACATACTATCTTAAAAAATATTGCTAATTACACCGTGCATAGACATTTTTAAAATTGGTTTATTGCAACATAAATGTTTTGATTTGTGTAAATTTCATCAGGGCAAGCCGACTTAAAAGAGGTTTGTCCTTAGTTAATGGTGCAGTAGAATAAAAACAGTTATTTACGTTATTATCAGTATGTGAAAATTTCTCTTGCCGTAAAATGTCAATAGTGTGCTTGGCTACAGCAGCTGCAGGATCCAGCCATTGAATGGATGGGGATGTGTTCTGACGTAAAAGATCAAGAATAAAGCTGTAATGGGTACATCCTATACATATTGCATCCATTTGATCAGAATATGGATGATTAAACATATTATCAAGTTCTTGCTGGATTAGATGTATATCGCAAGACTTTGTCCGGAAATAATTCTCTGCCAGTTTTGCAAGTACAGGAGAACCATAAGCGATAAGTTTGCAATCCGAGGCAAATTGTTCTTTTAAATGACATAAATAGGGTCGTGCAATGGTCGCACGTGTTGCCAATAATCCAATTATTTTGCTTTGACTCACACGGGCGGCCCATCGAACAGGTGGAACACAGCCAACAAATGGAATGAAAGGATATATTTTCCTCAGCCTGTCGAGTGCAATAGTACTGGCGGTATTACAGGCAATGACAACAAGGTTTGGTTTAATTGACTGAATCGCCTGTCCGATAAGATTGATAATTCGTTCAACCAGAAAATTATCTTCTTGCTCACCATAAGGGAAAACAAGATTGTCGGCAAGATAGTCAATTGAAACCTGTAAATCAGTTGTTTTCAATTGTGTTTGGAGGTTTTGAACGATGCCTAAACCTCCAATACCAGAATCGAATGCTAAAACACGATAAGGCATAGGGTATAAAAGATTATAAACGGGATTGTTTATGAGCTAGAGCCTCCTGTTCATTGCTGACTCCGCCATGCTTGGCAGACCATGCGCAAGGATCTTCAAGGAAACGTCTGATTTCTGAGGTATCTCCATTTGAAAAGGCTGGGTATTCTGAACTGACTTCTAAAATATCCCACCAAGTGCAAAGGGAATGCAGACTGATACCAATATCGTTTAGTGTCTGATAAGCGCTTGAAAAAACTCCATAAAAGAAAACAACAAAAGCATGATCAACAATTGCACCAGCCTTGCGTAAAGCTTTGGCAAACCCAACCTTGGAAATACCATCTGTAGTTAAGTCTTCCACCAAAAGAGTACGCATATTTTCAGGTATATCCCCTTCGATCTGTGCATTTTTACCAAATCCTTTAGGTTTTTTGCGGACATAGGCCATTGGAGTCATCATTCGGTCTGCGAACCATGCAGCAAATGGAATTCCAGCTGTTTCACCACCCACGACGGCATCAAAAGATTCATATCCAACGTGACGATAAATTTTTTCAACCCCTAATTCAATAATCTTTGCCCGGGCACGAGGATAAAAAATAATTTTACGACAATCAATATAAACAGGGGATTTCCAACCGGCGGTAAGTAGATACGGATCATCAGGACGAAAATTTACAGCCTGGATTTCCAAAAGAAGCCGAGCGGTAATAAGAGCGGCGTCACGATCCCATTCAGTTACACGAGGTGAACGTGGCTGTTTTTTATTAAAAAGTGAAGTATGAGTTTGTGACATAGAGTG
>NZ_JAXOQA010000063.1:0-10541 GCF_047307945.1 Commensalibacter sp. A3DC
TCCGCCCCCTTTAGCCACTCGGGCACCCCTCCCTCGGAAGATGAAAAACAAATAACAGGTTCTTTTGATAGATGTCAACAGAGTTTTTAACTTTTCTTTGTAGATTTTTTTGATTTTCTCTATAATCATTTGATTTTTAAATATATAGAAAAGATTGAATCATATATGAGTAAAAAACCTGTTTCTAATTCTCATCAAAAAGAGGGTGGATATTGGTTATATGGTTTGCATTCTGTGCAAGCGGCTTTGAAAAATCCATTACGTCAAAAAAATCGTTTGTTGGCTACACAAGAGATATTTGACACTTTAATGACCAAATTGGAACGGCCTTTAAATATATCTTATGAAATTGTTGATCGTATGATGTTGGATAGATTTTGTGGTCGGGATGCTGTACATCAGGGCGTTGCATTACAGGTTACGCCACTTCCCGACCCAGATTTAGAGGATATAGTGAAACGGCATGGACCCGTGCTCATCCTTGACCAAGTTACAGATCCTCGCAATGTTGGTGCTATTTTACGTTCGGCAATGGCATTTGGGGCAGCTGGAATTATTATGCAGGATCGTCATTCCCCAGAAGAAAGCGGGGTTTTGGCCAAGGCGTCGTCGGGTGCTCTTGATTCTGTATTGGTAATGAAAGTGGTTAATCTTTCACGTATCATGAAGCAGTTAAAGGAAAAAGGTTTTTGGGTTCTTGGAATGGATGCGCAGGGTGAGGTTCTAAATGGTCAAAATTATAAGCAAAGAAAAGTGGCATTGGTGTTGGGTGCCGAAGGTAAGGGACTGCGACAGCTTGTCCGTCAAAATTGTGATGAAATTGTTTCATTATATATGGCCGGGGATATTGACAGTTTAAACGTATCAGTTGCGGGTGCCATTGCCTTGTACGAAATAATCCATTCTAATTTAATCTAGAAATTTTATGTTAGTTTATTTAAAATCGTTCTTTTTATGCAATATTAAAGGTAAAGATCAGCTTGTTTAGATTGTCTGTATCAACGCGTGAAAAAATAAAAGACTTAGTTTTTCATCAGCAAAATCGTATAAATCACCATTCTATTGAAACTGTTAAGATTGAAAAAACGATTGGATGTTATGGCAGCCCGCGATGGAAGAATATTCAGGAATTTACAAACAATCAATCATATCCTTTTTTGCACTGGAAACATCCAGCCGAGACAATTTATCGTTATCATCTGAAAGATATAACCCTCGATGTTTATCATATGGTATATTTCAAACAAAACCGGGTAATTACCAACAGCAATTATTACTTATCGGAAAATTTGCTCAATTCCATCCACATTCAATCGGATAAACTGATTGATGCGCGAGATCAGGGAGCTGTATTCTGTTGTTCTGATCATTGGGAAAACAATTATTTTCATTGGATGATGCATGCCATTCCAGCTTATTATGCGGCAATGCAATCAGGAATAAAAGCCAAATTTCTTTTGCCTTACCCATTGATGTTATGGCGTAAACGCAGTTTGGAATTGCTGGGACTTGACTTATCCATGTGTTATCCCATTGAAAAGGAAAAACAATATAGATTTTCAGAATTTTATTATTTTGATTATCTCTCACAAAAATTTGGCTATTCCTGTTCAAAGCTTTCTGAGCAGGCATATGTCAAAATGAAACAGAATGCTGTTGTATCTATTCAGTCAATAGCGAAATATGACAAGATATATATTAGTCGCGTAAATAAGAATAATCGGCATTTACCTAATGAGGAAAAGCTTGTTGAAGCATTGGAGAAAAGAGGATATTTTATTTTAAATCCTGAATTATACAGTCTAGATGAACAAATCATGCTTTTTCATTATGCAAAAATTGTGGTTGGTTTGTTGGGTGCAGGTTTATCAAATATCGTTTTCTGTCAAAAAGACACATTGATTTATGAATTGATTCCAAGTCATCATATCAATCCATGTTTTCTGGTCTTGTCTTTACAAAGCGGATTGCGTTATTGGGCCGATCAATTTGACAGTGGTGTTGATCATGGGGCGCCAGATCATCTTAGTGCCTGGGAAAAACCAATTGATGTAGCATTTGTCATGAAAAGGCTTGATGAACTTGAACCTTATATGCGTTCTGTTGATAATGCAGTTGTTAAATAACGTAATCAATAGGGGGAAGACTTAAATCCATTGATACTCCAGGTAAATCTTTATGACGTACCCCGATTTGTCGGGCAGGATTACCAACTACGGTTGTGTAAGGTTTGACTGCTTCTAAAACAATTGACCCTGCACCAATCTTGGCTCCCTCTCCAATTTCCACATTTCCCAATACTTTTGCACCTGCACCAATTAAGACTCCCCGACGGATTTTGGGATGACGGTCTTTTTCATCTTTGCCCGTTCCCCCAAGGGTAACTTCTTGTAAAATTGAAACGTCATCTTCTACAACAGCGGTTTCCCCAATAATAACAGAAGTGGCGTGATCTATCATGATTCGCTGTCCCAGACGGGCGGCAGGATGTATATCAACCCCAAACACTTCCGAAATACGGCTTTGTAAATGAAGTGCAAGATAGCGTCTTTGATTATGCCATAGCCAATGGGAAATGCGGTGGGCCTGAATGGAGTGGAATCCCTTGAAAAATAGAAATGGTGTAATTAAATCGGAGCATGCTGCGTCTCTCATCATAACTGCGATCAAATCGGCTGCAGCTATGGAAATGAGAGGCGGATTGGTTCTGTACACCTGTTTGATTAAATCAGTTAATGCCTGATAGGGGATGGAGGCATCTTCTAATTTGCGTCCTATCATACAAGTCAGGGCGGTTTTGAAATCATGATGGCTGTGAATGCATGTATCAAAAAAACTGGATAATAAAGGATCACAACATCCATTGCTTTCTTGAACCATTTTTTCCCACAAGGCTTGAAGGTTTATTTCGTGGCTGTCGGGGCCGCTCGCTAATAGGTTATTCGGATCATTCATTGCGTTTTGAGTAGGTGCAATTGGATGAAGAGATTGACCAAATTTTTTTTTCATCATGCCCTCATGCAAATTTATCAGTATCCTTAGGGAGAAATGTGACTTTGGTTAACAAGACATATAAGGAAACTATATTTTTATTCAAATGACCAGATTTTTTTACATGTAAAAAAAAACATATAATTTTTTCTGCAAAGGATTGTGCTTTGTCTAACAATGTTTAATAGTTGAATAAGGACTAAAACAATAAGATTTCATTCTATGTATCATAAGCATAAACTATTGATTTGATAGAATAAAGTGGGTTTTACTTGGATTGTACGGGAACAGTTTCCAATGAAATGTAAAAATAAAAATTTTCTGAATATTCAAAAAATTTTTCTGTATCTGATGTGTATAGTTGGATTAATTCCAGACTCTGCATTAGGGGCTTTGCCAGTGATGCCTGTTTTGGATAGTGGTGATACGGCATGGATGTTAATCAGCAGTGCATTGGTTTTATTAATGACAATTCCAGGATTGGCCTTATTTTATGCAGGGATGGTTCGCAAGAAAAATGTTCTTGCAACAATGATGCAATCCTTTGCTATATGTTGTCTTGTTACTTTAATATGGATAACAGTGGGATACAGTCTTGTATTTACGACAGGGAATTCTTTTATTGGTAATTTATCACAATTTATGTTGAATGGAATTCTTGGCAACTATCACATGGGTGTTGATAAGGGGTTCATATTAGGAGCCAATGGAAACAATCCTGTCATTATGACTATCCCACAAAGTGTTTATGTTATGTTTCAAATGACATTTATCATTATTTCTGTGGCAATTTTGGTTGGATCGGTTGCAGAACGTATAAAATTTTCTGCCCTATGTATATTTTGCATATTATGGGCATTATTTTCCTATGTTCCTGTTGCATATTGGGTTTGGAATCCGACGGGCTGGTTGGCCAATCTAGGAGCAATTGATTTTGCAGGTGGAACAGTTGTTCATATTAATGCCGGTATTGCTGGTTTAATATGTGCTCTGGTTGCAGGAAAACGGTTAGGGTATGGTCGAAGTGATTTGGCACCGCATAATGTAGGTTATGCTGTTATGGGCGCTTCCCTATTATGGGTTGGGTGGTTTGGTTTTAATGGAGGATCTGCCTTGGGTGCAAATGGTCGAGCAGCCATGGCGGTACTTGTAACACAGATTGCTGCCGCTGCTGGTGGTATTGGCTGGATGTCGATCGAATGGACTATTCGAAAAAAACCAACAGTACTTGGTATTGTTTCTGGAGCAGTGGCTGGCTTGGTAGTCATTACCCCAGCAGCTGGTTTTGTAATGCCTGGCCCGGCCTTATTGATGGGATTTCTAGGCGGGTTGATTTGTTTTTGGAGTTGTTCTTATTTAAAACGAAAATTGGGATATGATGATTCTCTTGATGCTTTTGGTATTCATGGAATGGGGGGAATTATCGGGGCAATTTTAACCGGTGTTTTTGCCTTTGGTCCATTGTCCGCTACAGAGACAGATCCAGTGGGTATTAGTGCATCTTTGCATCTTGTTATTGCTCAGATTGAGGCAGTTGTTGTCACAATAATCTGGAGCAGTCTTGTTTCATTTGTTTTATTGAAAATAATTGATTTTTTGATTGGATTGCGTGTAGATACAGATTCAGAAAGGCAAGGGTTGGATATGGTTTTACATAATGAACAGATAAATTGAATATTAGCAATTATTTTTGTTTACAATTTTTAACAAAAAGCGCTTTAATACAATTGGTTTAAGAATATTAAACCTTTTATTTATGTAAGGGTATTATAAATGATAAAATCCATAGTTGCGCGCTTTCCTGTTATAGGTGCCGGTTTAGCTATTACCTCTTTTGTCGGAACCTCTTTGCTGGTAAACAATGCTGTCCATGCTGTTACATCCAAAGAATGTCATCAGCAGTTTACGGCAGCTAAAAAAGCTGGAACCGTCAAAGAAAAAACGTTTAGAGATTTCAAGGCAGCTAATTGTAAAGATGAAAGATCTGTCAAAGATGAAATGCATCAGCAAGATGCGAAAAAATCTGATACATCCCAGAATAATGCTTTTTCTAAATCTCCAGCTAAACAAGATGCTACAGCATCAAGTATAGCAGCAGGTGATGCAGTTTTTCCAAACGCGGTTGATAGTAAATATTCAAATGAGAAAGAAGGTACTGCTCGGATGCATACCTGTTTGGATCAATATAAAGCGAACAAAGCCGATAATAAGAATGGCAATTTGAAATGGATTCAAAAAGGCGGCGGTTATTATAGTGATTGTATGAAACATTTTAAATCTGGTTCAGCACAATAATTTTTCCACAGTTTATAAAAGCCTGTTTTTTTAATTAGAACAGGCTTTTTATATTTAAATAAAAAATATTCCTACTGATAAATTGAAACTTTGGGTTATCTGGTAATATTTAAATTATTGAAATAAATTGTAACAGGGTTAATTTCCTGATTTTCTGATTGTATTATAACCAAACTGATTAATATATAAAATTATGTTCTTTTAAAAAACCGTATCCGGAATTATCTTTTGAATTGAAGGTTTATGATGTTTTATGCTGTTGGTGTCTGTGAATAAGCTCTTGTCTTTCAACAATTTCAATTTTTCCAGATTGTGCATTTTCAACATCCATTACAATAACATAATCACAATGCGCAACTGTTGCAGGCCGGTGTGCCACAATAATGCGTGTTATATTCATTTCATCTAGTATTGTCGCAATATGGGCTTCTGTTGGTTCATCCAGACTGCTGGTTGCTTCATCTAAAAATAGGATTGCTGGTTGGCGATATAAAGCTCTGGCTAAAATAACCCTTTGTTTTTGTCCTCCTGACAAGGAACTTCCCATATCACCAACAAATGTTTCAAATTTCATGGGCATTGCCATTATATCTTGTAAAATTGCAGCTTTCT
Organism: Commensalibacter sp. A3DC; assembly: GCF_047307945.1. Classification (NCBI taxonomy): domain Bacteria; kingdom Pseudomonadati; phylum Pseudomonadota; class Alphaproteobacteria; order Acetobacterales; family Acetobacteraceae; genus Commensalibacter; species Commensalibacter sp. A3DC. Next base: position 5,899 of record NZ_JAXOQA010000063.1, read on the forward strand.
GTGCACATTCAATAATTTTTTCCTGATCAGGTTTATCATCAAACCCGCAAATATTATCTGCAATTGAACCAGAAAACAGTCCATCATCCTGTAAAACACCAGCAATTTCTTGTCGGTAATTGTCAAGAGATTCTTTTAATATATTTCGACCGTTAAAGTAGATATCACCTTCCTCTGGATGGGTTAAACCCATCATTGTTTTTAAAATTGTTGACTTTCCACATCCTGATGCGCCTACAATAGCAATACTTTTACCCTTTGGAATTTTCAGGTTTATATTACGAAATACCCAAGGTTCAGCAGGAGAGTATCTAAAACCCAAATTTTTACACACAAGATGGTTTTGATCATTAATATGAAGTTGTTCCGTCAATCTGTTATTATTCGATATAGATATTATAGCATTTTCTTCACTTTCTGTAGGTGTTAAGACTATATCTGAAATACGATCACTCTGGATAGAAAGCATTTTTAGTTTGAAGGCGGCACCGATAAGATTGCCTATGCGTCCGGTGAATTGGTCTTTGTAAGATAGAAAGGCAACCAGCATTCCAACTGTCATTTTATTATCCATGACGTAATGTGCCCCGATTACCAACATTATTAACCTGTCAATAGCGAAGATGGAATCATTTATACGTCCAAAAATAAGGTCATAACGTTGTGTTTTTAATCCGACATTGATTGCATCAACCAATAAATTTAACCAGCGTGCACGTCTTCGCTCCCGCAATCCAAGTAACTTGATACTTGCCATACCTCTCAAAGTTTCAATAAGATGTGAATCCTTTTTAGCATTATAGACAATACCCTCTTCAGAGGCTTGCTTGTAAGGGCGATAAGCCATAAGACGGCTTATACCGTCAAGGATTACAGCAATTAATGTTACAAGTGCCAGCCATTTACCATAGATGATTAGCATTACAAACATACCAATTGCCATTAAACCATCCATGATTGCTTGTACCATATCAGTTGTAATGGTTTGTTGAATAATACCTAATGAACCGAAACGGGATAATATATCTCCAACATGTCTTTTCAAGAAATAATCCAGCGGTAATTTGGATAAATGTTCAAAAAGGCTGGCATTCCATTGAACAGATATACGGGTGCTGAAAAGCATGACCATCCATGTTCGGGCTGTGGAAATAAGCATTTGCAGCAAAATAAGAATGGCAATTCCAACTGTGATTGTTGTTAGCAAGCCGTTATCCAAAGTCACAATGACTTCATCAATAATGACTTGCGAGGCCATAGGCATGACAATTGAAATAGCTTCCAATCCAAGGGATGTTAATAAAAGATAAAACAGGGTTGTTTTAAGACCGTCTGTTTTTCTGAAAAGATCACGTAAACGAAGATTGTTGCGCTCATCTTTTCGGGTAAAATTTTGGTCGGGAGCAATCTCAAGCGCCACTCCTGTAAATTCATTATTGATTTCACCCCAAAGTACCTTACGTTTTCCACGGGCGGGATCATTAATCATAATTCCATTGGTTTTTACATCTGTTAACACGACAAAATGGTTTAAACTCCAATGAAGAATGCAAGGTAAGCGTAATTTTTTTAGTTCTTCCATTTCCAAACGCAAAGGACGTGTTGTCAAGTTATTCCGTTGCGCAATATCAATAATATTCTGTAGGGTAATTCCTTTGATAGAAATAGATTCTCTTTGTCTAAATGTTGTTAGATCAATATAATTTCCATAATAACTCATAATCATGGCAAGGCATGCCAGGCCACATTCGGAAGCTTCCACTTGCAAAATTACGGGAACAGTTTGGCGAAAAGCAAAATTTAGTCTTTTCAAGGTATTAATCATGAGTTCGGTTTCGTTAATCTTGTTTTAATAGTATCGTTAACCTCAATAATGGGTTGGAACATCCATTGATAAAGGCGACGATAATCAACGGCAATATCAGCTTCAACTTGCATTCCGGGCTGCAAAAAATATTTTTTATTGGGATAAGCTGCAATGAAGTTTTTTTCAGGTTTTACTCTAATTCTATAAAAGTTACGATCAATCTTACTGTTTGGACCAATTATTTCATTTTTTAAATTGGGATTGCTGTCTTTACCCATTATATCCGATGTAACTGGTGTATAAGTAATTTCGGTAACAGTCCCGTTGTATAGACCAAATTTTTGATATGGAAATGCTGCATAACGTAAGATAACATTGCTATTTTTCTTTAAAAGTCCCACGGCTGAACTAGGAACATAAAGTTCGGCTTCGATTGCTTGACCTTCTGGAACTATACTAGTTAAGGCGGAATCTTGTGAAACTTGCTGACCGATATATCCCCGAAGCGCTGTTATGGTTCCATTTATGGGGGCTGTAACGAAAATAGTTTGATTACGTTCTCCCAGTATGATTTTCTGATCAATATCATTTATGCTTTTTTTAATTTCATTGAGATCACGTTGGTAATTGTTATCGTACAGTTGATATTTTGATGCATTTTCTAATATTTGGCCTTCAATCGATGTTTGATTTTGTAAGAACTGTGCATGAGTACCTAGAATTTGGGCATATGTATATAATTGATTCTGATATTCCTGATTTGTTGCCAAAGACATTTTCTTGGCTTTTTCAATCATCAGTAACGATTGTTGAACCAAGGGGATTATTTGATTGTCATTTTCGATTTGCTGGGTAACTTTGTCATGCTGTTTGTAAAGATTAGAGAGTGTTTCCTTAATATTGTTTTTTTCAATGGGAGCGGCCTTTTCTTTGAGTGCAAGCTGTTTTTCAAGAATATTTTTTTGTTTTTTCAACAAGTTATTAGTTAATTGTTGTGTGGGTCCATTGATAGAGGTGTTTTCGAGGCTTATCGTGAATAATTTATCGCCTTTATGAACAAATTGGCCCTCTATAACGTTTTTTTCAATAACAATGCCATTTGTTCTTGATCCTATAGTGATTAACCCTTCTGTAGGCATAATGCTGCCGGAAGCATGTATACGACGCGTATAACCACCGAAAATAGTGTATAATATGATAATAACGATACAAATGAATGAGATAACCGCGATGATTTTTATAGGAATAGGTTGTACATCCTGTACGCGACCTAACCATGTATCTCGTTTTGCTTCTAAAACTTCATGCCTGAAAAGAGAATTCATGGATAATAATCTTGATAGATTAAATAAATTTTGTAAGAATGTTGAGAAACATTACTTCAATCATAAATGTTTATGATTGAAGTATTATATATTCTCTAAAGATTTTTTATATTTATATTAATTTGGGTGAATCAATTTACACGATAAAAACAACTTATTTTAAATAATATAATGAATAGTTGCAGGAAAATTTCATTATGTATCTTGAAACTAATGGAAGAGATTAGCAATTCCCTGCGATATTCCATTAATAATTCCAACTGTACCTAATCCTATCCCAGAAATTGCATTGTTAACATTGCTACTTATATCGGCGGCATTTTTTGATTTGGCTGCGTCAACAATAGATCCAATACCACTTCCAAGTTTACTTCCGGCATTTGCTTCATTGTTGGTTTTAATTCCTGTTAAACTACCATAAAGATTATCGACAATTCCTCCAATTGAAGCGCCTATGAAAGAGCCTATTAAAGCGGAAGAAACGGGAAGTGTAATATTGCCCCCGATAATATCACCCAAAAAAGATCCACCTGATACGCTATTGATTTCATGTGATGTAATTTCTCGCATTTTAATATTCCTGAATAGAAGGGGTTATAATTTATTTCAATAACCTATCATCAAATTATTAACATATCAAATCAAATATACAATTGTATTTTATTAATAATACTTAATCTTTGAAAAAGTTAAACGATAATTGCATTTTTATTAGAAGTTTGTTAATTTTTATTAAAATGGATTTTTCGTGACTTTTTGAGGAGTTCCTGTTTAACTTGTTTAAGTTTTTTTCTGAATTCTTGATTTGCATGTAAACGGGCGACGACTTCAGCTCCGATCAAGCGGCCTGCGTCTACATCGCTTTGCCAGTGTGCACCACAAATAACACGACTTTGTCCGAATTCATAACCTTCTTTCAATATCTGGTCTTGTTTATCTGGAAAAATTTCGGATAGAAATAAGGCGGCGGACCATCCAAAAGCTGCGTGACCCGAGGGGTATGAACCATCCTTACGCAGTAGGTTCTCATCCTCTGGAGTACAGCTGTGTGTGTGATAATACATAAAGGGGCGAATTCTTTGATAGTGTTTTTTCGCTTTATCAGTTCCAAAATTACCGCTCATGATTAACAGATCCTCTAAAAAATCTTGAGTGATAGGGGTATTTTTCTTGGATATTTCAATACCGATGGTTTTAGAAAAGTTCTTTCCGATTGTTCCGTTAAAAATAGCGGCTTCTTCAATGGCTTGGATCCATCGAGATGTATTTATAAGTTTGCGTGTATTGAGATATATTTCTTTATCAATTGCGAATAGTTGACTATTTCTATCTGGTGGGGGCGGTAAAAGTTTCAAACTATTTGCGAATTGATCAGTATGCAAGGGTAATTTTTTTGATTTAATAAATAGTCTTTTAATTTCATCTTTTTGTAAATTGCTGGATTGTCCAGTTAAGGGGAATATTAGGATATTTATTAATAATGTAAGAATAATTGTTTTTTTATAATTCAT
>NZ_JAXOQA010000064.1:0-10408 GCF_047307945.1 Commensalibacter sp. A3DC
TTTTATAATAACTTGCAACTTTTTGAATAAACAATCTCATATCCGGATTTTCTTCAACCAACCGGTTTACCGAGCACCAATCCACCTCTGCTCTAAATGCCGCCGGAATCATTATCTGACTATCAATTACATTATCTGTTTTAAGTATAATTAACCCAATACCATGTAAAGCCGACAACATTCTCAGCTCATTCATCGTTCCATCATCTGGAATGCTTGCACTCACAAGATAACCGTAATTTGCCCAACTGGAATTACTAACGGCCTGAAAAAAATATTGACGAACCGTTGAGCGGGAAATCTGTTTTTTTACTTCAAAAGACCATAGATAAGCCATTTTAGCATCCCCTGACTGTACACAAGTTTTAACCAAACTATTCCAGTCTTCAGTCACTGCCTGCAAAGCAACAATATCCGGATGCAACCATTTATTGCCATTTTCCCCTTTACCTTTTTTTGAAAATTTTTCATTGATCCTATCACATTTTAAATTATATTCCGTACCAAGATACTCAATCAATAAAGGATAAAGATCAGCTTCCGTATAATTTATCTTTTTTAATGGCAAATTTAAAATGTCTTTACCTGCATTTTCTTCATCTTTCAGTTTATCTATAAAATTGCTCTTGAGCCTGGAATTACCTTTCCATTCGTAAACTCTTGGTCGAGGTTGGTCCTGAATCAATATTCCTGCATTTGATTGTTTCAACCTTTTAATACGTGAACCAATTTCAGCAACAATTTGAGAAATAAAAGAATTTTCCGAGGTAAAACGCTGCTGGCTATTTAGTCTTTTTTGTTTATAATAATCAGGATAAATTTTAACTAATTGGATTGCAATTTCACGCGCGGTAAATCGTTTATGCGGATTATCTTTTAAAAATAAAACAACTTGCTGAATTAATGTATAATTTTTCATAATATTATAAATTGTTCAGATAAATTCATTATTTCTATCATATGATATTAAAATAATTGGTTAACCTTATTTAAAGAACATAATATATATAACCGGTTAAATTGCCCGATACCGCCTATTTGATTTTAAAAAGGCTTGGGACAGGCAATTTATCAATAATTTTACACGCGTTTTGTCATGCCACCATCAACAACAAGGTTGCTTCCTGTAATAAAACTTGCCTGTTCACTTGTCAGAAAAACAACTGTTGAGGCCACATCCTCTGGTGTTCCCATACGACCTAACGGGTTATTCTTCAAGGCTGTATTATAAAGTTCAGGCTGCTCCCGTTCAATTTGATCCCATATCCCTCCCTTAAAATAAATTGTTCCTGGAGAAACAAGATTAACCCTTACATTGTGTTCTGCAACTCTTAGTGCAACCGATTTGCCATAATGATTCAAGGCAGCCTTTAAGGCGCCATATGGTTCAGCAAATACGTCTATTTCAGAAGCGGAAACACTGGATATGATAACAATTGATCCGTTTTTCTGTTTGGTTAAATAAGGCAATGTCTCGTTAACTAGGGCAACGGTACCTAACAGGTCTGTATCAACCGCCTTTTTCCAGGTTTGCAGATCCCGTCCCGAGGCAAGAGCGCTTACATTCGCCACCACATGATCAAGCCCACCCATCTTTTTGTGACTTTCCTTGATCCATCTTTCAACTTCATCCGCCTTGTTAATATCAACAGTCATGCCCATGGCCCGGTCACCCAATTGCAGAATAGCCTTATCGATACCTTGCTGATTTCTGGCACAAATACTGACAAACGCACCTTCATCAATAAATTTTTGGGCAATCGCCAATCCAATTCCTTTGGAACCGCCACTAATAAGCACTTTTTTATTTTTTAGACCAAGATCCACTTTATTATTCTCTCAAATTTTAAAAGACATTATTATTTCTAGAATACGTAAGGCAGATATCTTTTGCAACGAAATAGTCTATAATCTCCATTCATAAACCATAACCTATAAAACAAAAACTTTGTATTATCATGATCGAACCCAATATCCTAATTTCCACTCTTCATGCCATACGCGCAAAAAATCCACTTATCCTCAATATAACCAATCAGGTTGCAACCCAATTTACCGCAAATATTTTACTTGGGCTTGGCGCATCACCCGCCATGGCCAATGCGGAGGAGGAAGTTGAGGAATTCGTTCAAAAATCCAACGCTCTGGTTATCAATATCGGGACTTTATCAACACCCCAATTACGCTCCATGCAGTTGGCCAGTCGTACCGCATACCAGCAAAACATTCCATGGATACTCGATCCGGTGGGCATTAGTGCCTCTCTTTATCGAGCCAAAACAACGCTCAGTCTTTTACAGAATTTCCCCAATGCCATTCGGGGAAATGCGTCAGAAATTATCAGTCTTTACCATTATCATCAAAATACATCTCCTCGAACACAGGGCCATGGAGTGGATAGTCTTGATTCCTCTCATGATGCACTGGAAGCCGCTAAACAACTGGCCTTATCTTATAAAACCACTGTGTCAATCAGTGGCCAAACAGATTATATCACCAACGGAAAAGAGATTGTCTCCGTAAGAAACAGCCACCCTCTCTTAACCAAAGTAACAGGATCTGGTTGTGCAGCAACCGCCATCACCGCAGCATGCCTGTCTGTTGAAAAAAACACCCTATATGCTTGTTCCGCGGCAATGGCTTTTATTGGCATTGCCGCCGATATCGCTATGCAACATATCAACGCCCCCGGCAGTCTGCAAATCGGATTAATTGACGAGCTTTATCTATTGAACGATGAAAAGATTATAAAATATGCAAAAATTAATCTTGTCAAATAATGGATAAAATAATTTTCCAAAATGATGAAAATGAAATTTCATTTTCATCATACCTTATTTGGACATCAAACGAAATTCGGAATACCTTCCGCCTTGAAAACAGCAAGAACCCCATCATCTTTTTGCATTTTCATATAAAACTGCAACAGATTCTTATAACTCGAAATATCTATTTTTAGATTTTGAACCCAGGTCAAGGTCATGAATAAATATGGATCTGCCACACTACGGAAACCCGCGATCCATTCCTTTTCCGCCAGTTGTTTATCAACCTGACCGTATAATTTATGAAGTTTTTTACGAGCGGCAGTATCAAGGATTTCAATCACTTTTTGATCGCCGCTGATTTGTTGTCCTCCAAAAATCAAACCGAATACAGGATGAATATCGGAATTTACGAAAGCCAACCAACGCAAAGCCTCTGCCCTTTGTTGCTTACTACCATCTCCGAGTAGCTTCCCTTGTGGAAAAGAATCCGCAATATAATTCATGATGGCGACATTTTCAGTCAGCACAAAACGATCATCAACCAATACGGGCACCTTACCTGATGGATTCAATTTAAGAAATTCATCCTTTTTTAAACCATCATGATCAACAATTTCAAAGTCAAAATCAGCTTTGCACCAATATAGGGCAATATGACATCCTGTTGAGCAAGCGCCTGGAATTGTATAAAGCTTTAACATCAATAGCCTCCTTGAAATATCCTGAGAAAATTATAATGCTTTTATAATTATTCAGGCAATAATAAATCATCTTTTTTGTTAAAAGAACGTTTCATTAAAATCAAACCAGCAAGTATTGAAACAGCCAATAAAAGTAAACTTAACGTAATTTGCCCAAAATGGCCAATCCGAATTCCGCCGCCGAGTAAAACAAAAACAACCGTTTGTGGAAAGCTTCCCAGAAAAGTCGCACAGATAAAAGGCATAACGGAAATACCAACTATACCAGCCATGGTATTCAGCAGAACGGAAGAGCCCACAGGCATCAAACGGCAGATAAGAACGGTATGAAAAGGGTTTGTTTGAATAAAATGATGAATTTTTTTTAGTTTTGCATGGGAAAGATATTTTTTCCCCCATTCACGTCCCAGCCACCGGGCCCAGTTATAAGCCAATAACGCTCCTATGACAGTCGCAATCGTGGCGTAAAAAATACCCAACCAAAAACCGTATACCACCCCAGCCGTCAGACAGACAAGCTGTCTTGGAAAACCGACCATGCACATAATGATGGCAATGGATAAGAAAATCAGGGGACCTTTTATCCCGCGCCTTAATAACGTATGATCATTTAAAAACAAATCAAAGCCGTGAAAATAACGAGCAAGTAAAAGAACAATAACAATTCCAAAAACCATACATAATGGTTTTATTACTTGACCAATTAGTGTTTTGTATTGAGTTAAATTTTTATTTCTTTTCATAACACAACTAAATTATTGACCTTATGAAAGGCTTGACTTGCAAAAACCTTCTTATAGGACTAAAAAAAACACAATATCTCACTTTTCTTTAAAACGATACCCTTTATCATTTATTTAGAATTTCTTTACTCATGCAAAACAATAAATCAATTTCAACGTGGCTGTTCCTCATCTGCTTTATGCTTCTTTGCATGATAGCCCTTGGGGGATATACACGACTAACGGGTTCCGGTCTGTCCATTATGGATTGGCGTCCAATCACTGGTATCATCCCCCCTCTAAGCCACGCAGAATGGGTTCGGGAATTCGATCTTTATAAAACCATTCCACAATATCAAATTCTTAACAATGGGTTTGGACTGGATGGATTTAAACAGATTTTCTGGGCTGAATGGAGCCATCGTTTTCTGGGAAGATTAATAGGTCTGGTTCTCATTTTACCCTTAATCTGGTTTATTTATAAAAAAATGATCACAAAACAACTGGCTCTGCGCCTGTTCATTTTTTTTATTCTCGGTGGATTACAGGGCGGTATTGGCTGGTTCATGGTTCATTCTGGATTCAGAGCAAACAGCACCGCGGTTGAACCGGTCCGTCTCGTTTTGCATCTAGCCTGCGCCATTATTCTCTATATCGCTATTTTATGGACAGCCCTTTCATTACGCCATCCTGTTCCCAATCCACTGACCCAAAATCCAGCCGTAAAATTTATTAAAACCCTATTGAGAACTGATTTCATTTTATTGCTAGTCACCATTGTTGCCGGTGGTTTTACTGCAGGAACCCATGCGGGTCATTCCTTTAACAGTTTTCCCCTAATGAACGGCCACCTGATTCCTGCTGATTATAACAGACTATCCCCTTTCTGGTTAAACTGGTTTGAAAATATTTCAACCATTCAATTCAATCATAGGCTCCTGGCAACATTTACGGGCATAATGATTCTAATAACCGTTATGACAGGTCTGAAATCCTCATTGGACAAGGCGACCAAGGACAGCTTTATGGCAATGGGATGGGCTGTCCTTATCCAATACGCCCTGGGGGTTACAACATTATTGCTTGTTGTTCCCGTCTGGGCAGGCACCGTTCATCAAGCCTTTGCAATCGTTTTATTGACAACAGTTACGATTGCCCTACATCATATGCGTAAAAATAAATCATTATCATGACTAACATTTTTTATTTTGATCCTCTTGAAAGCTATCATTTATGACTGACCCCATCAATGCCTTGACCCTGACAGATTCTATATTTTTTAATCCACAGAAAACCCAGCTGGATCGGGATAAGACAGAAAAATCCATTCATCAGACCCTTTCTTCCATGGATGATGGAGAACTGTTTCTTGAATATCGTGAAAGTGAAATGATAAGTATTGATGATGGAACCATCCGAACCGCGACAACAGATATCACTTCTGGATTTGGCCTACGATCAGTCTTGGATACTCAAACAGGATTTGCTTTTTCCAATGAATTAAGTGATAAAGCCTTAAAACGTGCCAGTGAAACTGTCAGCCAACTGAAATCAGATCATGAATCTATAATCAGTGATAAACCTGTCCTGACCAATCATCAGCTTTATCACCCTGACAACCCACTTCATCAAGGTAAATTTGCCGATCGGGCTCATTTGCTTCATGAAATTGATGCTTATGCCCGTTCAAAAAGTCCTCATGTCGTTCAGGTAAGCGCATCCCTATCGGCAGAATGGCAGGCAATTCAAATTATCCGGACCAGTCAGTTCCGTGTTGCTGACATCCGTCCCCTGGTTCGACTTAATGTTACCATCATAACAGAAAAAAATGGACGTCGAGAAATAGGTTCCTATGGGTGTGGTGGACGCCATGGTTACGATCATATTACACAGGAAAATATTTGGAAAAATGCTGTTCATGAAGCCTTGCATCAATCCCTAATCAATCAGGAAAGTAAATCTGCACCTGCCGGTGAAATGGATGTCGTTCTCGGGTCTGGATGGCCTGGTATTTTGTTACATGAGGCTATCGGCCACGGATTAGAAGGTGATTTCAATCGCAAGGGAACCTCTGCTTTTGCCGGTTTAATGGGTAAAAGAATTGCAGCTCCAGGGGTTAATGTCGTTGATGACGGCACCCTCTCTGAACGACGGGGAAGTCTTAATATTGATGATGAGGGAACTCCAACTCAACGGACAAACCTGATCGAGGATGGCATTTTGACAGGATTACTTTATGACCGTTTGAACGCCCGTCTGATGAATAAACCATCAACGGGAAATGGACGCAGAGAATCTTTTGCCTGTGCGCCAATTCCTCGTATGACCAATACATTTATGCTGGCTGGAAAAGATACGTTGGACGATATGATTAAAAGCACCAAAAAAGGTCTTTACGCTGTCAATTTTGGCGGTGGTCAGGTTGATATTACCTCTGGTAAATTTGTCTTCTCTACTTCAGAGGCGTATCTGATAGAAAATGGAAAGGTCACCCATCCAGTTAAAGGGGCCACCCTGATTGGAAATGGTCCAGATGCCCTTACCAAAATCACAATGATTGGCAATAAAGTTGAATTAGATAAAGGGGTGGGAACTTGCGGCAAGGCTGGTCAAGGCGTACCGGTTGGAGTTGGACAGCCATCCCTTAAACTTTCCGGCCTGACCGTCGGGGGAACAGATTTCTAATTTTTGTCAATACAAACGTAACTGATCCTTATACCCCAAGGATCAGGAAATCATCTCTCCTCCTGTATTTTATCACCGATCTTTATCTATATAATATCCTCTATCAATATCTGTCCCCTTGTCAGATCAAGTAAACGCCGCTTCAAAGCCAAATACTGTTCTTCAGGCACGACAAGATGACACTCCACATCCATGGATTCAAAATTTTCCATGGCAATTTCTGCTTGATATTCTCCAATACGGGCTTTTACCAAAGCATAATCTGAAAAAGAACAGACAATTATAATTTCTTTTTTAGGAATATATAATTTGGAGGAAGACTGACGTAAACATTCAGCCGCAGTTCCACTATAGGCCCGAATAAGACCGCCCGCGCCTAGCTTAATACCGCCAAACCATCGAATAACTATTACTAGTGTACAATCAAAATTCTGTCTTTCTATAACTTGTAAAATGGGTCGCCCCGCTGTTCCGGAAGGTTCACCATCATCATTGCTTTTATAATTTTGTCCTATACGATAAGCCCAGCAATTATGTGTTGCCTCTGGTATTTTTAATCGTTGCAACCATTCCCCAACCTGCATTTCTGTATAGACGGGCACAGCATGTGCCAAAAATATACTTTTTCGAATTTCTTGCTGAAATTGATAAGGGGCGGTTAACGTATAAATCAGATTATTTGCTATCATCAATTCATTCAGAAATTATGTTTTTATGTAATAAAGCAATGTTTGAGAATACATTTTACTAACAATTCCCATATAATTCATTCCAAAAAGGCCATTTTCGCCTTATTTCGTACAAAAAAACAATATTTTTACATATTTTTATAGTTTACTTTACCAAGTCGTTATAAAATAAAACAAATTTGCCTTTAAACTTGGAGCTGCTTCTATGAAAATAGTGCAATACCTATTATTTAGTCTTTTCCTTTCCCTTGGAACAATATCTATACAAAATACCCACGCGCAAGAAGCAGCCAACTCTCTTATTTCCTCATCAACCCCTTCAAATACACCTGTTTTTCTCAATATTCCCGATACAACAACTCAACCAATTTTAAATAAGCTTATAAAACAATTGGGAAATATTAATAAAAGCTTACAAAACCTTCAGCATTCTGAAGATTTTACACAATTCAAAAATCTGCTGAATCAAGCACGATCGATATCCACCTCGGCCGATGCGATTGTAACTGATTTGACCCCTCGTCTGAAGGGATATAATCAGGCTTTAAAGCTATTGGATAACGTTATCCAAAATACAGGAAGTGATAAAAACAAAGATGATATTAAAAATTTAAATGATCGACAAAAATCCTTTATTCAAAATAGAAATGATCTTAGCGCAAAAATTCAGCAGGCAACAATCATATCCTTGGAAGCCAATAGTCAGGTTGCACAAATTCAGCAGGCTCTATCCAAGATTCAACAGGTGCAGTTATTTACCCGCATATCCTCCCCCCTAGGTTATAATTTTTGGCATGAAATTGCCATTCATTACGATGATGACAGTTCCCGCATAAATAAACTATATTCTGATTTTGGCAGTTTATTCACCAAAACATGGCAAGATGGCTGGGGAAGCCGTCTTACAATGCTTGCAGGTTTTCTTGGCGCTATTCTGTTAATTTTCATCCTGCGTCCTCTTATTGAAAAGGGACTGGTACAGTTCACAGAAAAATTCATTCCCCCCACACGTCTTAGACGCAGTTTAATGACGCTGTGTTCAGCAATAATAGCCTCTCTTACCGCAGGATTATCTGCCACACTCATTTTGGTAACCATTAATAACCACAATACGATCAGCCCACAAGCCTATGCTTTTGCACAAAACATAATTCACCAACTTTATTTTTGCGGTTTCATCTTTGGACTTTATCGAGGTTTTCTTGCCGTAAAAAATCCACAATGGCGGTTATTGCCCATTGGTGATGAAGTTGCGCATTCAATCAATATTCTACCCAATATTTATATGGCCATTATCCTGCTTCTTGGAATTGTCCGTTATATCAATAATGTTAGTGGTGTAAGTATTATAGCACAGCAATTATGCAATGGTTTTTTTGCCTGTGTCGCCTCAATCCTTTTTTTATCCATTCCCATAAAGCTTCGCGAAGTGGGTCAGAAAAGAATCAAACTTCATTCAGCACAAAATAATCAAAGTCCGGATATCACACTTCTTGTCGTTGCAATCGGGCTCCCATTATTCTGTATCATCTCTATTGTTGCCATCCTAACAGGATACATCCATTTGGGTTATTCAATGTGTGTATGGCTTAACTGGGTAATTCTGGTTTTCAGTACTTTAAGTCTTTTAAGAATACTTTTGAATGATATAACAAACCTCATCTTTGATCCGGATCGCTGGCTGGGTAAAAAAATACAGCTTTTAGGCATAAAACCTCAAAGCATGGAACAATTATCAACCATCATTACCGGTGTCATCACACTAACAACTGTCATTCTGACAATTGTTTCCATTATTTCCCCCGGTAATTTTGATCTGGTAGTCTTCATCCAACATTTAACAACCACCCTAACCAACCAAAAAATAGGTAACTTTACATTTTCCTTTTCAACAATCGCCGAGGCAATCTTGGTATTTTTCATTGGTATATATTGTATAAGAATTGTCAGAAACTGGTTAAATAAAAACTTCTTCCCAAAAACCAGTCTGGATAATGCAACCTGTAATTCAATTGATACAATTTTCAATTATTGCTGTTGGGTCGTTGTCGCCATTATTGATTTATCCATCCTTGGGGTAACAACCCAAAACATTACCTGGATTGTCAGCGCTCTTTCTGTCGGTATTGGTTTCGGTTTACAAGCCATTGTCCAGAATTTTGTTTCCGGTCTTATCCTTCTCGCTGAAAGACCCGTCCGCATAGGGGATACGGTTATCATAAATGGTGTTAAAGGAGTGGTAATGAGCATCAAAGTAAGAGCTACCGAAATTCGTTTGTCAGATTTTTCAACCCTAATTGTTCCAAATTCACAAATTATCACATCTTCTGTTCAGAATGCCACCCGTGGACGTCATATGGGTCTGGTTTCATTTAAATTACCTGTAATTACCATTCAACAATTGGATCAAGCACGCACGTTAATCATGAAAATCATGGAAAAACAAAAAGATGTTCTAGATGATCCGAAACCCTATATATGGATTGATAACATTACAGAAAGCTCTTTAGTCATGACCATTGTTTGTTATACAAATTATCTGGCAAATACAGATGCAGTAAGAAATAACATCTTATCTGAATATCTAAATAATATAAATCAGCTATCCAATAACAAACCCTCCTCAGAAAAGGGTGACAAATAGACAATATACATAAATATTAATAACTTAACATTAAGAAAAATTAAAAAATAATTAATTTTTTGTTATTTTTATATTATTATTTCGATATATTTATAATTTTAAATACGTATTATTGTTATTTTTCTAAAAAGTTATTTAAGTATGAAAATTTGTCTCGCTTTATTTCTTAAAAATGAAAATCCAAACATTTTATCATGGA